>CAZOIA010000094.1:0-22090 GCA_964579675.1 uncultured Planctomycetales bacterium
TCACGAGGTTTTCCCATCGCGGATCGAAGGGGACGACCTCGCCGCGGGCGTCGCGGGCGTTAATGAGCTGAAGGACGCCAAGGACGCTAGCGTCCGGCCTCTTCATCGGTACCACCAGCATGGATTGCGAGCGGTATCGGTTCCGGCGATCGAACTCCGGGTTGAATCGGTAGGGACGCCCGGCAGGAATCTGGTAGGCGTCTTCCAGGTTGATTACCTCTCCGGTGACGGCGACGAAGCCCGCCATGCTGTTCTTGGAAAGCGGCAGGGACGAGGTCTCGCCGGTAGTCGAACGGTCTCGGCCGCCCCTTCGTTGGCCCAGGACGTCATTCTGCGTGGCCAGGAATCGCAAGCCGGTGGCTTCGACACTGTACAGAGTGCCGCCCTCCGCGCGTGTGAAGTCCCGGGCCTCTTGAAGGATCGTTGCCAGCAGCTTGTCGAGATTACGCTCGCTGGAAAGGGCGATCCCGATCCTGTTCAAGCGCACCAGGTGTTCTTCGAGGTTCTTGATTCCGCGCAATGCTCTGTGCCTCCACGACCCGCGGTGCATAGAGTTGCATTGTGCTCCGGCCCACAAGTGTGCTTCAAAAGGGACTCCGTTCCGACGTGTCTTCCGCCTTGCCCGGGCGGGCCAACCAGCATTGTCGCCCGGCACGACCTTCCGGATCAAGCAGAAACCGGTCAGGCCGGCCCGGCAATTCCCGGGGAGTCACCCCCGCATTTGGGCCAATCCAGTGTACCATACCGCCCACTTGCGCTCAATGGCAGCCTGGACAAGTCCTGGACGCCTCAAAGCCGTCGCATCTGAATCGGTCAGAGGCCGGATTCCCCCGTCTGTCTGCTTCGACGCCCGACGCCGAAAGGCCACCGCGGCCTCCCCCACGACCGGCGCCGTCGGCGGGTCATTACCGTTACTCGTTTCGCGACCTTGGGAATGCCAGAAGACTTCATCCGTTTGCAGGATCGACTTACCCGCGGTAGGAAATACACGCTGACAACCGGCCAGATCCCCCGGGTGAAGGAGATAATCATGCGGGCTATGATCCGTTCTCTGGTTGCCGGCGTCTGCGTTTTCGCCATTATTGTGGCCGCGGACGTAGCCCGCGCGGACTCGCCAGCCGGCGTCCAAGTTGTCCTCATCGAACCGCTTGGCCGCGACTGGACGCCAGAGTGGGTGTCGTTCCCGGTCGAGTTGCCCAAGGGCAGGCTCAAACCCGGAAACGTCAAGCACAAGACCGGCCGCGACGAGCACTATCTCCTGGTCCATGAACTGCACGACGACGGCACCGTCAAGCGCGCCACGGCCTACAGCTATACCGGTCTCAAGGCTGGCGAACGAAAGACCCTGCGCTTCGGCGCCGGCGACGTTGTCCAGCCAGGCCAATGTTTTTACGCGTCTGGTGCCGTGGCGATGGCCGGTCTGCCCGCCAAGGCAGTATTCCAGACGCGGGCCCTCCACATCACCCTGCCGATCCCGGAGCCCGGCACATCCGAGGAAGACCCTGAAAGCGGTTTCTGCCTCCGGTCTGGACGGCGGATCTTCCCCGGCGGTGAGGACTGCGAACACGTCCCGGCACCGATCCTTGCCTGCGGGCCCGCGTCGACAGGGCCCACGCGGCATGTGTGGCGCGGCCGGTTGGAAGGCATGGGCAAGATCACCAGCATGTCAATCACCCGGGATACGTCGGTCCCCCACGTCTATCGCCATACGGTCTCTTACGATCTCGCCAACGGCAGCACGTACACGGTTCGACTTATGCTGGTCGCGCATGAGCCGGTCGTTCTCGTCGAGGAATCGTTTGAGAAGGTCCGGCACGGTGGTCTCCGACTCGTGCGGGGCTCGCGGTGGTCGCCCACCCACGGGCATGGCCGCGGGCGACTCCACCCACCCGGTGCCAAGGGCATCACCAACGGGTACGAGATCGACTTCTCGAAAGGGTGGAGCGGTCGCATTCAGCCCTTTTACGCGTGGTGGCATGACTACGGCCTATGGTGGGCGGCGTATGAGCCGGGTGGTTGCTACGCCGGTATTCTGCCGCTCAACCCGCCGCGGTGGGTCAACCCTCCACCCAACGCCATCCGGATCAATACCGGCCCGCAGGGTAAGATCGAGGCGTTCTTCCCCTTCGATCGCGGCACGCGAAAATGGGCACTGGTCATCTCGACGGCTCAAGAGGCACTCAACCTGTCTGGGGGTGGCGCGAACCTGATGATGCGCATCGCGATCCGTCACGGTCAGAACCCGCTCGATAACGTCAAGGACATGGTTCTGACCTGGCACGGGATGGACAGCATCGAGAACCCGCGGCTGCTGTGCACGAAAAACGACGTCCTGCGAATTAGAGAGAAAGCCCGGACAAGTCCCCCGTTCAAACGGGTGCTCGAAGAATACCCCGACAGGCCCCGTGACCCCGCCGGTTTGTATCTCGCGACCGGGAACGAGGAATACGCGCGACAGGCGATCGACGATCTGATCGCCAAGCTCAAGGAATGGGTTGAGCAGGCACTCGACGGCAGCAACTACGGCGAAGCGCTCTGTGCGATCGGCTGGACCCGACCCCTGCGCAGTTACGCGCTGATCTACGACATCGTCGCTTCGAGCAAGAGTATGACCGCTGCAGAACGCAGCTACTGCCTTCGGGCATTTGCATTCCTGGACTACTGCCTCTACGACGAGAACCGCTGGCCGGCACGTTACCAGGGCTTCTCTCGCGGCAACGTGAACTTCCACAGCGACGACTACGCCGCCCGAGCTGTGGTTACGTGTCTGCTGAAGGGCCATCCCAAACAGAAAGAATGGATGGACTACGTCGAGCGCGAGATGAGATTTGAATTCGAAAGCAGCGTCTATCCCGGTGGCACGTGGTGTGAGGCGCCGAATTACCAGGGCTTCACGATGCACTATCTCATGATCGCGATGCGGGCGATGCAGTTGAACGGCTATGCAGACTTATCGAAGGACCCGCGGTTCCGCGAGACGATGGATTACTTCTTCCGCATCCAGACGCCCTACGACGTGCGGGCCGGCATGCACCTGCTGCCGACCGTGGGCGATACGACTTCCTTCTTCCACAGCCAATCGCTGCAGAATACGTTCTCATGGGCGGCGACGCTCTTCGAGGATAACCCCGAGCTGGCCGGCCTGATGATTAACGCGTGGAAGCGTGGCGGGGCAATCGTGTTCGCCGCCCACAACCTCGGGCCCGGCAACGGCTGGATCCTGCCGCTGATGTTCACCAACCCCGATCTCCCCGCCGCCGGCCCGGCCAGCCCGCTCCAGAGCGAACGGCTGACCGGTTACGGCGCGATCTTCCGCAACAACTACGGCACCGACCGCGAGTCCTACTTCCTGTTCAAGATGGGCCAGGCGGATCAGCACTACGATTCCGATGAAGGGAGTTTCCACTGGTACGCCCTGGGAATGCCGCTGTCGCTCGATTTCGGGTCGATGTACGAGCCCAGCATCGTTCAGCCGTGGCTGCACAGCACGCTGGATTTCGCCTCCCGCGGCATCCGCCACCGGGCATGGACGCGCGGGGAGGTGACGGCATTCGTCTCACTGCCAGACGTTGACTTCTGTACGGGCCAAGTCGCGGTCAACGACGTTCAGGCCGTGCCCGACCTGCCCGGCAAAACGCTGCCCGAGGGCGTACCGGGGACGATCGAACGGCACAAGCGCTTCATCGACTGGCGGCGCGAGGTGATGTTCGTACGAGGCGCGGACTACGTCGTCATGCGCGACACCCTGGACGACGTGGAGGACGCCTTCACCACCGGCTGGACGATGCAGGTACTGGCGTCAGAGGTCAAGATCAACGGATCACAGGCCAGCTTCGTCGGCCAACACGGTGTCGATCTGAACGTGTTTCTGGCCGAACCCGTGGGCGCGACGTTGAGCACGAGCCGGTGGGGCCATCCCGGCCGGGCGGATTGGGACTGGACGATGGAAAAGCCCATGCCACAAATGGGCGAAACCCAGATCGCTCTGCAAACTACGGCCCCCGTTGACGGTGATTACCTGGCGACGATGTTCCCCTATCGGCATGGAAGCGAACCAGCGGCGACGTCAGCCGCCGGCAAGGACATATTGCGGGTCAGACACAACGAGTTCGACGATTTGATTTTCTTCAGCCGGTCGCGGAGGCTGATGCAGGCTGAGGACGTGACCTTCGCCGGTCGCGTCGGTATCGTCCGGCGAACGCACGACGCCGTGACGTTGCACATCGTAGAGGGTTTCGCCATGCGCGTGCCGGAGATGATCGCCCAGTTCCCGGGTCCGGTGACCATAAACGTGCGCCAAGGGCGGCTGACCGGCACGAGCGACGGGGCTGCTCGAACCTGTTTCCTGCACTGGGCTGACGCACCCCCTGTACCTGCCCGGCTGACGATCGACAGCGAGCGGGCGTACGCCTACTCCACGTTCGACGGCTACTTGAGTTTTACCATCCCGGCGGGCCGACACCGGTTCGAGGTCACGTATGACTTATCGCGGAATTAGCGCGCAACAGGTTGAGGGCATATTCCTTAGCGGCAGTTCCGTGCGAGGCCGACAGTAATACAGGAGTCTCTTGATGCCATGCTTCACCACCGTCTTGCTCGCAGCGGCCGCCACGGCAACCACACGCCCTGCCGCGGACGGCCCGCTCGTCGCACACGCGCGCTACGTGCACGACGAGACGAACGTCGATCGTGTGCTGGACGAACCGGCTTGCCCGTTGGTCCTGGTTCGCAACAAGACCGGTGAAAAGGCCCGGTTTGAAACCGAAGCCCGCGTTCTATACGACAGGCATGCCATCTACATCGGCATCCACTGCTGCGAGCCTGACATGGATCGTCTGAAGATCGACACGACGGTCCCGGGCAACCTCGATATCTGGAAGGACGACTCCGTTGAGATCTTCTTCGACCCCGGCCAGACGCGCAGCCGGTACATCCAGATCATGGTTAACGCGGCCAGCAAGGCAACGATCGGTTTCAACGGCATCTACGAACCATTGAATGCCGCCCAGTGGAAGATCAACCACGAACCGGACGCGTGGGGCCTGCGTATAAAGATTCCCTTTCAGACCCTCAGAGCCCAGCCATACACAGGCGACCAGTGGGGATTCAACCTCTGCCGCACGCGTTACGCTCATAAGCCGGGCGACGTGTCCGAACACCAGGGCTGGAACGCGACGAGAAGCGGCTACCGCAAGCCGCACCTGTTCGGCACGCTGGTCTTCGGCGAAAGGCATCACCCAAGCGAAACCCGACCCGGCGAGGAAGGTGAGGTCGTCACCCGTCAGAGACGAACGGCCATCATCACGAGACACGTCTTAAAGGGTCCGAGATGGTCACCTGAGGACGTAAGCGAGGAAGAACGGGCGGCCCGAGATGCCCGACTGCTGAGGCTTCTCAGCCGCATTACGCGATTGGGCGAACCCGTACTCATCGGTGCCGCGGTGCCAATCTCCGATCAACCCGTCTTCCCCTGGACCGTCCCGACAGTCGATTCCCTGGACCCGATCATTACGGCCCGGGCGTGTCCGGATGAATTCGAGCCGGCGACGTTCAACCTGTTTGCCACCCGCGATCTTGAGGAGGTCACGGTTGAAATCGAGCCTCTCCTCAGCGCGAAAGGCGACCGGCTCGATCCATCGTGCGTGGACGTTCTCCAGGTGCTCTGCTGGTATCAGTCCGGGTGGCCCCACGTCTCACGGGACAGACGCACGCTGGTGCCGGAGTTGCTGATCAAGGACGGGACACTGATCGAGGTGGATCCGGAGACACGTCAGAACCGGCTCAGCTTTCAGGGATATCCACAAGACAGTCCAACGCTCAGACCCTTCGATCTGCCCGCTTTTGAAACCAGACAGATCTGGCTTACGTTTCACCCGCCTGCCGACAGCGCCCCGGGACAGTATCGAAGCAGAGTGGTGATCAGGGAGAAGGGGAGCCCTGTGGCCGATGCGCCGATCCGGTTGACTGTCTATCCGTTCAAGCTGTCCCCGTCGATCCTGGACTACTCTCTTTATTATAGGCTGCGCCCAAGCAAGACGGCGGATCCGGTCGGGACGATGAAACGGATGGCCAACGAGATCCGCAACCAGATCGAGCACGGCATCAACATGCCCTCGACGTACATCGGCAGTGAGCGGTTGCGCCCCGGCGGACCACCCAGGGAAACGCTGGAAGCGCTTACCCGCATCTACCGCGACCTGGGCTTGAAGGATCACCCGCTGATCCTGGTGACGACCGCGGTCGGCCGCCAATCCGAGCCGGATCAACTGGAACGGATCCGCAAGATGGTTCGCGACCTCGTAGCCTGGGCGAAGCCCCGCGGCTACAGTGACGTCTATCTGCAGGGCATCGATGAGGGGAACCTGGAGACGCTGAGACAGGAACGCCCCTCCTTCCAGGCGGTCAACGACGCGGGCGGCAAAGTGTTCGTTGCGTGCGGGGCGGACTACTTCGACACCATCGGTGATATTCTCAACATGCCGATCATCTCCGGGTCCCTGCGGCCCGATGTGGCCCGGAGAACCAGGGCCGCCGGGCATCGGCCCTTCAGTTACGGTAATCCCCAGGCCGGCATCGAGCTGCCCGCCACCTATCGCCGGTACTACGGTCTGAAGCTCTGGGTCGCCGGCTATGCCGGCGGGTTCGACTATGAATACCAGACTCACCATCCGGACCATGCCTATGACGACTTCGCCCAGAAATCATGGCGCAACCATACGATGGCCTACCCGACGCTGTCCGGCAAACCGATCGACACCCGCCAATGGGAGGGGTGGCGCGAGGGCGTCGATGACGTCCGATACCTGAGTACGCTTTTGGACGCATTGGCTGCGGCTGACAAAGCCGGTCGGCACAACCAGCTCGTCGAGCAGACACGCCAGTGGCTGCGAACCATAACCGGCGACGAAGACCTGGACGCCTGGCGAAATGAGGTGGTTCGCCGAATCATGGCGTTAAGGAGCTGATCGCCCGAAGCAGGGAAACTGCCAGTCTCTTGAGCTTGTCGGCGAGTTGCGTCAACCTCGGTCTGCTTTGCGACACGATTGACGTACACCGCCCCAGCACAAAGCATAACGCCCCTGCTGCAGAGAGCCTCGGGCTTTGGTCAGGTGCGTCTTTGGCGGCCTCCGGCGTGATCAGACCCGGTTCCGACACAGTCAGAGCCGGCCTCTGTGAGGCCGGTGTTTCCTCGGATGGGTAGACCTCACGCCGCGAAGGGGCACCGGGCTCATAGAGCCCGGGTCGGAATACGGAGTGCAGCGCGCCGGGCTGGAAAAGCCCGGCGCCGAGGCGTTGCCCACGCTGAACGCGCACATGAGCAGTGTTTGCGGTGCTCACCGCTCATAGAGCAGTGGCACACCGGCCTTCGCTCCAACGGCTCGCCACATTCACGCCGGCCGTTGAACAGCCGGTGCCCAGGACATGACGAGCCAGCATCCGAGCTTGGGCATCAGCATCCACCGGCTCATCATCATCAGTAGGTCTCTTCTCCGCCGCCATTCTACAAGATCCGCCCACGAATCGTCTGGAACAGCGCACGCCGGCCGGAGTCCCGGCGAAGTTATGACAGAGCAACTCAACCGAGAGGCTGGCCAAGCGTCGAGGCGGCCCGGAGTCTGCGTCCACTACTGTCTCGCACCCGGAGGACCTTGACACCGGCCCCACATTCCAGCTTTCGGTGGCGATTCGCCGATGTACGGATATGCTACGTTCCAGGATTGAATACCTGACCGCATTCCCAATCGCCAAGCCGCCCCGAGGTCAAGTCGAACTGGTTGTTGATGCTGAGCACTTCGAGCGGGTCATTCGAAAGGGGATCCTGAAAGCGCGTACCAGCCTGGACATCGCCACCGCGGATTTCAAAGCTATGCTTGTACCGACCAGCAGAGAGCGGCGAACGAAACCCATCGTCCAAGTGCTCCGCGATCTGGCTGACAAGGGGGTGGAAGTCCGCCTCCTTCATGGCGGGGTTCCGAGTGGTCCTGTGCTGAGAGAACTCCGTCAGCAGCTACCCGATGCGATAACAATCCGACGTTGCCCTCGCCTGCATGCCAAAGCGGCCATTATAGATTGCCAGTGGATGTACTTGGGGAGCGCCAATCTCACCGGAGCCGGGCTCGGGGCCAAGGCCGACGGCAGACGCAACTTCGAGATCGGCGTCTGGACCCGCGACAATGGTCTTATCGATCCTGTTCTTGACCACTTTAACACTCTGTGGGAAGGCCGTTTCTGTGAGTCCTGCGCTCGCCATGACATCTGCCCGGTCCCGCTTGAAGAACCGAGGCTGGATTAGAACCTTGCGGCGAGACATGAGCTACCCCTGAGGATATATGCTGATGCGGTCGGTTCACGGTGAATCTGATATCAGGGGCTGAAAGATGAGGTCCATCCCAGTGTTGGCCGCATGTGTCGTGCTGGCCGGTTGCCGGGGCAGCGAGGACGCGGCGAAGTTCACGACCACGCCGGTTATCTCCGGGCGCCTTTGCCGCAGTGACGGCATGGGAGTCCGCGGCGTTGCGGTCTCGGCGAGCCATGGAGGCCAAACCGACGTCACCGATGCCGATGGCTTCTATGAGGTTCGTGTTCCCTACGGCTGGTCAGGCCTGGTGCGACCCCAGAACGTGAACTACGCCTTCGTTCCCGGGAAACGCTCTTACTCGGGCGTCACGTACGACTTGGCCGACCAGGACTTCAACGCCGCGCCGGAGGTCGTGACGATCTCGGGATGCGTGCGGGACCCCGAGGGCAACGGTGTTGCAGGCGTCATCGTCTCGGCCGAAGGAACCGGCAACAGCACCGGCACCAACGCCACCGGCAAGACACGCGACGATGGCAACTACACCCTCAGGCTGCCCTTTGCGTGGTCCGGCACCGTCACGCCGGCACCTACCCGTCACTCTTTCTCGCCGCCGTCGATTACCTGCGAATCCCTGCAAACACACCTGCCCGGGCAAGACTTCACGGCGGGAGCACTGACCGATCCTGTCGTTGCCGGGGAGGTTCGCAACTGCAAGAAAGAGCCGATCGGCGGAATCACTTTGATCTTCACCGGCACCGGCTCGTCGGACGGAACAGACTTCACCACGATGACCAACCGCGACGGCTCCTATGTGCAACTGGTCCCTGAGGGTTGGTCCGGCACCGTGACCTCTGACCCGAACCATCGGCTTGAGCCGGCCTCGAACGACTATACCGATGTCACAGGTCCCCTCACCGGCCAGGACTACGCTGCATTCCACAACTACTTCATTTCGCCAACCGGCAGCGACAGCAAGACCACTGGAGGGATCGACCAGCCCTTTGCCACGCTCAAGAAGGCGCTCAACGCCGTCACCCCCGGCGATACGATCTACCTGCGGGCGGGTACGTACGTCGCCAACAGTACAAGCGGGTTCGCACGAGTGTCGCCCACTGCCTGCGGTCAGCCCGAGGCATACATCACTCTGCGGACCTACCCGGGGGAAAGGGCGGTTATCGACAGCAAGCAGCCCGGACTGGACATGAGGTGTATGTACTTCCGAGGGCTTTCCTACTGGCACGTCGTCGGGCTCGAGATCACCAACCTCACCATCCCGTTCGATATCGTGCCCGGTAAGGCAAAGGGTGGCACGCCCCAGCCTTCACACGACCTGATCTTCGAGGACTGCGAACTGCATCATCTGGGCGCACCTATCCACGCGGAGGGCAAGGCGTTCCGCATCCGCGATAACGCACACCACATCGTCATCCGCAATTGCCGAATCCACCACGTCGCCGGCCCCGGCGTCTCGATTGCCGGGGATTGTCATGACATCCTGATCGAGGGCTGCGACAGCTACGACAACGACGACGGTCGCGGAACGGACGGCGATGCCGATGGATTCAGCGCCACGTACACGTCACGCTGGCCTTACAACATCACTTTTCGACGCTGCCGGGCCTGGAACCTATCGGAAGACGGCTTCGACATCAAAGGGGACAACATTCTCTATGACCGATGCGCCGCGTGGAATGCCGCAGCCATCCTTTTCAAGCTGTGGAGGGTGCCGGCGCTTGAGCAGACGCGTCACGTTGTCCGCAACTGCCTTGGCTATGACGCTGGAGAGTCCTGTCTCAAGACCATCGGCAGAAAGCTAGACGTGCAAATCCTGAACAGCACCTATGCCGCGTCGCCAACCGGCGAGGACACCGTCCTGTTCCGACGGTTGGACGATCCGGGCACCGAGACCTCCAGGATCTTTGCCCGCAACAACATTTTCCTCCATCTCGCCGCGCAAGACGGCCCAAACCGCCGGGCCCGTGCTCTGTCGGCCGCGCCGGGCTGGGAGCTGGACATGGACTACAACGTGTACGGCGGCTCGGTCCTCCTCGGAAGAAGCACGTACAGCCCCGCGGACATCGAGGACGGCAAGCTCTTTTCTGACGAGGGTCAGGAGAAGAACGGCCGCGGATCATTCCCAGCCTTCATCGCCCCGGACAAAGGTGACTTCCATCTGGCCGAAGACGACAAGGTCGCCGGCGACACCGGCCAAGACCTCAGCCGGCATCGCGTCACGAACGACCTCGATGGAGTAAGCCGCCCGCAAGGCGACGCGTTTGACCGGGGCTGTTACGAGCGGCGGTAAGGTCCGAGAAATCATCAACATCATGGGCATCACCAGTGTGCCCCAGACGTCGGACTTCGTCGAGGGCGTCATCAACCTTCGCGGGAAAGTGATCCCCGTAGTCGATCTACGAAGCAAGTTTGGGCTGCAGCGGACCGAATACAATGATCAGACGTGCATTATCGTGGTGGATGTGGGCACGATGATGGGGATCATTGTAGACACGGTACAGGAGGTCTACGACATTTCCAGTACCAACATCGAACCGCCGCCGCAGCTTGGCGGCGGGACGGTAGACACCAGCTTTATCCTCGGCATGGGCAAGGTGAAAGAGGACATCAAGATCCTCCTGGACATCGACAAGGTGCTGATGAGTGACGAGTTTGTTCAACTCCAGCAGGTGGGAGGAGGCTAATCACAGGCGAGTAATCGGGCGGTCTCGAAGAACGCAGCGTCGTGTTGCTCATTCCACAGCAGCGGGCAGACCGTGCCTGAATCGTGGGTCCAAAGACAGCCATGGAAAACAGCAGCACCAACACTGCGAGCTGCATCATCGTTGATGTCGCCCCGGACCGCATGGCAGCATACATCCGTCTTCGCGATGAGTGTGATATCGCGGGGTTGACGGACGAGAAGATCCTCAATGTCCTGAAGGAAGCCGGGAGGCTCGATCAGGATATGGCCTCGCGCGCCGAGGCGGTGGCGAAGATCCGGCAGACCGCCCAGCCGCTGCTGGCCAACCAGAAGCGGTTGACCCCATCTCAAAGGGAACGCGCAACAGAGCTGTTGTGCGAAGTGGACACGATGGAATCGCAGATCGAGGATGACGAGAAGCGCCGCGACGAGATGCTCGAGAATGCCCGGGCGGTGAACGTCCCTTCCGTTCTCGTGAGCGAGATCGCCCATCCGAGCATCAGCATCCAGATTGGACGACGCCAGACCGTGCTTCAAGCAGACCTGAAGGGCCCCGTGCGGATCGAGAAACGCAATGTGGATAACGTCACCGAGTTTGTCGCGATCAACCAATTAACCGGATCCAGCACGGTTCTGCCCAGCGTTCACATTGAAGAAGCCAACAAGCAAGACCCTGTGTCTGAAGAGGAGGAGGGCCCTTCAGCCCATGCATCTGGTCGTTGATATTGCCGACTTCCAGGTTTCCAACGACCCTCGGGTCGAGTTGGTGACCTACTCGCTGGGTAGCTGCATCGGCGTGGCCATCTGGGATCCGGAGGCACGGGTGGGTGGCATGATTCACTACATGTTGCCCGAGTCGTCGCTTTCGCAGGACAAGGCGAAGGTCAACCCGGCGATGTTTGCGGATACTGGCATCCCGAAGTTGTTACGATCCGCCTACGGCCTCGGTGCGGTCAAGAAACGCCTGGTCGTTAAGGTAGCAGGAGGCTCCTCGCTGCTGGATGACAACGGCACGTTCAATATCGGAAAGCGCAACTACCTGACGTTGCGGAAGATCTTCTGGAAAAACGGGGTTCTGATCGAGTCGGAACACGTTGGTGGGTCAATTAGCCGGACCCTGCGACTCGACGTTGGAACCGGTCGCACCACGATCAGCACTAGAGGCAAGGAGATTGAGGTGTGACTTGCGCAGAAGACATTCTGGCCCGTATCGCGGAGATCTCTCCGCTTCCAGGAACCGTGGTCAGGTTGATTAGCGTGATCAACGATCCGGGCAGCACGGTCCAGGACATTGTCGAGGTTATCAAATACGACCAAGCGGTGACCAGCCAGATGTTGCGGATGTGCAATTCGACCTATTTCGGCTTGTCTCGCGAAATGCATTCGCTGAACGATGCCATGCGCTTTCTTGACACGATGAAAGTGCTTCAACTTCTGATGGCCGTCCATGGCAATGCGCTGCTCGCGAAAGGGCAGAGCGGATACGGACTGGAACCCGGGATGCTCTGGAAGCACTCCGTGGCGGCAGCGCTGGCGGCGTCGGCTTTCTCGCAGCGTGCCAGTCTCCGTAATGCCAACTTAGCATTCACCGCCGGGCTGCTGCACGATATCGGGAAAGTGATACTCAACGAGTACGTGGCGAAGGAGTTCTCGCAAATCGCCCGGACCGTGACCGAGCAGAAAACCAGCTTTGTCGAAGCCGAGAAGCAGGTACTGGGATTCTCCCACGAGGAAATCGGGGAGAAGGTCGCCGAGAAATGGAAGCTCCCGGACCCGCTCATTCGCTGTATCCGGTACCATCATGACCCGAGCATGCTGAAACCGGCCGATCCCCTGGTGGACATAGTCTACCTGGCCGACTGCGTTTGCCTGCTCCTGGGTATTGGACTGGGGACGGATGAATTGCACTATCGGGCGGACCCCACGGTGATGGAACGTTACGATCTCCGCGAGTCCGATCTGGAAATCACCGGTGCTTCGATGATGAGTGAACTGAAACGTGTTGAAGAACTGTTCGCCGATACCTCGGCCGCGGGCAGCAGCAAGCAGCCCGCCGAGGGGTAGGAGGCCTGCGATGGGACAAAAGGTTCTGATCGTGGATGACTCGGCCGTCATCCGGCAAATGGTCAAGAAAACCATGGACAGCGACGTCATGGAGGCGGCAGACGGCGTCGAGGCGTTGAAACAGATCGGCGAGACGCGCCCCGATCTGGTGCTGATCGACTGGAACATGCCCAACATGGACGGCATTACGCTGGTCCGGAAAATCCGCGAAACCAATAAGCCCCTGCCTTTGATCATGTGTACCACCGAGGCAGAGACGAGCCGGGTGATAGAGGCCATCAAGGCCGGCGTCAACAATTACCTGGTCAAACCCTTCACCCCGGAGACATTGAAGGAAAAGGTCGAGGCCACGATGGCCAAAGTCGGGGCCGGGGTGTCCTGACATTCTGGGGCTGCGGTGACCAGCCCTTGCCCAAGGTGCCAACAGCCCCCCGGCCAGGTCGTTTGGGGTTGAGGGGCTGGACCGGAACCACTTGTGTGCACCCCCGATGCAACGGTGGCGCCAGCTTGATTCCATCCTAATCTCAGTCCTCGATCCAGCCGATTCCCATGAAGAACGGGCATGGGTCACACGAGGTTATCGGGCATGCGAAGGCCCGACACTGCGCGTGCGCCAGTACCGCCCACGACGATCAGGCCGAGCGGGAGAAATGCCTGGCCGCTGCTTGCAGCGACGTCAGAGACCGAAGCCTGCTGGTCGCAGGCGAATGCCGGAAAGAAGAACTGTAATGACGGAACAGACGAGGCTCATCAGGGGCGTATGTCTTGAGGCCGAGCCGCTGGCAGAACTGCTGGATCGCTTGGAGGTCCAACGCAACCACGAGTCCAAACCCGAACAGCGGAGGCGATTCCCTTACCGCGAGAAGTACGCGTCCACATGCGGGTTTGATGTCATCACGGAAGCCGCCAAGACAATCGAACAGATGCTGATCGACGGCCATATTGTCCCAGACGTCGCGCACAAGGTTGAGAATCTGGTCTCATTATGTATACAAGCCCGGGCCTGTCACACGCGCGGACAGGGCGATGGGCGGGAGGGGACTACTACGGCAGGGGATCCACCATTGACGTGCTCGCCGGCCCCGCGGGCGGGCAGAGCAACGTGCAAGCATGAGACACAGGGATGAGAAATACGATGGAACGGCTGAGAACCCATTTGCTTGTCCTGCTCACGCTCACGGTTGTGGTCTGCGCGCCGGCGCTGGGGCAAGAGCAGGATGCGACGGTGAAGATCGGCGTGCTGGCCAAGCGGGGGACGGAGCGGTGCCTGGAGAAATGGGCGCCGACGGCCGAGTACCTGACGAGCCAGATCCCCGGCCACTCGTTCACGATCGTGCCACTGAGCTTTGGTGAGGTCAAGCCGGCCGTCGAGCGCGGCGAGGTCGATTTCATGCTGGCCAATCCCTCGTTCTACCTGGGGTTGGAGAAGCTGCATGGCGCCAACCGGATCGCGACGCTCAAGAACCGGTTATCGGAAGGCGTGTACACCATTTTCGGCGGTGTGATCTTCTACCGGGCCGACCGCGACGACATCCAGGACCTGGACGACCTGAAGGGCAAGACCTTTATGGCCGTCAAGGAGACGTCATTCGGCGGCTGGCAGATGGCCTGGCGGGAACTGAAGGAACGCGGCATCGATCCGTATCACGACTTCGGCGATCTGAGCTTCGGCGGCACGCACGACGCGGTGGTCCACGCGGTGCGCGACGGCAAGGTTGACGCCGGTACGGTCCGGACCGACACGCTCGAACGAATGGCGGACGAGGGTAAGATCCGCCTGGAGGATTTCCACGCCCTAAAGCACGATCACATTGGCGAAGACGTCTGTGAGTTCCCTTTTTTGCACTCGACCGACATGTACCCCGAATGGCCGATGGCCACGCTGACTCACACCTCCAACGAGCTGGCCGAGAAGGTCGCCGTCGCCCTGATTGGCATGCCCGCGGACTGCCCGGCGGCCAAGGCGGCCAGGTGTGCGGGCTGGACGGTCCCGCTCAACTATCAGCCAGTGCACGAATGCCTCAAGGAACTCTGCGTCGGGTCTTACAAGGACTACGGCAAGGTCACGTTCGGTAATGTTCTCAGACAGTACTGGTCTTGGATCATATCGGCGTTGGCTCTGTTGACAGGCATGGCCGCGACGATCGTCTGGGCGCTAAGGCTCTTATCTCAACGCAAGCAGGGGGAGGAAACGCTGCGAGGGGCAAAGGACTACGCGGACAACATTATCAGATCAATGATCGACCTGCTGCTGGTCGTGGCACCGGACGGCAAGATTGTCACGGTCAATGGGGCAACCTGTAAGGCGCTGGGCTATCAGGAGGATGAGCTGGTCGGGCAACCGGCGAGCCTGCTCTTCGAAGAAGAAGACGCCACCCAGTTCATCTTATCTCAGGAGGCTCTACACGTCAGGCGGACCATGTCTCGCCGTCTCGTGAAACAAGGTTTCACTAGTGGTGTTGAGAAGTCGCTTCTGGCCAGAAGCGGTGAGAAGATTCCAGTGCTGATGTCAGGATCCGTCATGCGGGACAGGGACAACACGATCTGCGGGATCGTGTGCGTCGCCCAGGACATCACCAAGCGTAAGCGGGCGGAGCAAGAGCTCGCCCGCGTTGTTTCGGTGGAGCAGAACCGTGCGTACCAGCAAGCCGAAATAGCCAAGTTCGGTCAACTCGCACTCTCAGACATATCCTTGGATGACTTGTTTGGAAAGGCCGTCGCCTTGGTTTCCCAGGTACTCGGGACGAAATACGCCAAGCTTCTGGAGCACCGGCCCGAGCAGGGGATCTTCTTCCTGCGGGCCGGCGTTGGCTGGAAGGAAGGCTGGGTCGGACACAAGTCGGTCCCCGACGGCGCCGGTTCGCAGGGCGGATACACGCTGCTGAAAGCCGAGCCGGTGATCGTTGAAGACATACACAACGAAACCAGGTTTTCCCCTCCATCCCTGCTGACCGAACACAACGCGGTCGGCGGCATGACGGTCGCCATTCCCGGCGCCGAGCGTCCCTTCGGCATCCTCGGAGTGCACACCGACCGGATGCAACGGTTCAGCGAGGACGATGCGCACTTCCTGGAGGCGATTGCCAACGTACTGGCCGGGGTGGTTCAGCAAAGACGGGCGGAGGAGCAACTGCACCGCTCGGAGACAAAGTTCCGCACGCTGTACGATTCTTCGAGTGACGCTGTGATGCTGCTGGATGAGAAGGGCTTCTTCGACTGCAACGACGCGACGGTGTGCATCTTCGGCTGCAAGGAAAAAGCGGAGTTCTGTTCCAAGCATCCGGCCGACATGTCCCCGCCGGCCCAGCCCTGCGGCACGGACTCGGTAACGCTGGCCAACGAACGGATTGCCACCGCGATGAAGAACGGCAGCAACCGTTTCGAGTGGATGCACAAGCGGCTCGATACCGGCAAGCCATTCCCCGCCGAGGTGCTGCTGAATGCGATGGAGCTTGACGGGAGACAGGTGCTCCAGGCGGTGGTCCGCGACATTACCGAGCGCAAGCGGGCGGAGGAGCAGTTGGCCGAGGCCCATCAACTGGCGACGAGCGAGGCCCACAAACTGCGTTCGATGATCGAGGGAATGGACGAAGGCGTCGTCGTCGCAGACGCCGAGGACATGGTCACCGAACTCAATGAGTGGTTCCTGGATGCGGTGGGCCTGGGACGGGACAACATCATGGGCAAGTCGCTCTGGGGATTCCACCCCGACACGGAGGGGAAGGCTCGCTTGCGAGCCGTTCTGGATGCCTTCCGCAACGGGGAGCATCGGCAGACGCATATCGTCAACCGGGAACTGCTCGGGATGCAGCTCTCCTTGCGCGCGCAGCCCATCTTTGAAAACGATCGCTATCAGGGCGTCATCCTGAATGTTATCAACGTCACCGACTTGGCCGAAGCCCGCGACGCCGCCGAGACTGCCAAGGCCGCACTTCAGGAAACCAATGCCCTGCTCGAAGAGCAAACTGCCCGGGCCAGCGACATGGCTACTCGGGCCGAAATGGCCAACGCCGCCAAGAGCGAGTTCCTGGCCAACATGAGCCACGAGATCCGCACACCGATGGCGGCCATTCTGGGGTTCACGGAAACCATGCTCGATCCGGACCTCTCGGACTCGGAGAGGCTCAACGCCGTCCACACCGTTCGCCGCAACGGCGAGCACCTGCTCCAGATCATCAACGACATCCTGGACATCTCCAAGATCGAGGCGGGCAAGCTCGAGGTCGAGCGCATCCGCTGCTCGCCCGTCGAGGTGGTGGCCGAAGTCAAGTCGCTCATGCAGGTCCGCGCTGACGCCAAGAACCTGCCCTTCAGTATCGAGTACATCGGGGCCGTGCCGGAGACCATCGCCAGCGACCCCACGCGGCTGAAGCAGATCCTCGTGAACCTGGCCGGCAACGCCATCAAGTTCACCGAGACCGGCGGGGTCAGGTTCATCACCCGCCTTGTCGATGATGGCGCCGCACCCAGCATGCAGTTTGACCTGGTTGACACAGGGTTAGGCATGACGGAGGAGCAGGTGGGCAAGTTGTTCCAGGCCTTTGCGCAGGCTGACACCTCCACCACCCGCCAGTTCGGCGGCACAGGCCTGGGATTGATGATCAGCAGGCGTCTGGCCGAGATGCTGGGCGGCACCATCACCGTCGAGAGCAAGCCCGGCGAGGGCAGCCTGTTCCGCGTCACGGTGAGCACCGGTCCGCTCGAAGGCGTCAAGATGATCGCAGACCCGTTGTCGGCGACTATCCTGGATCCTGAAGGAGCCGCGGGCTCCAGCCCGCGCGGCGCCTCGCAGGTTGAAGCCTGCGGGTTGTCCAAGCTTGACTGCCACATCCTCCTGGCCGAGGACGGCCCGGACAATCAGCGGCTCATCAGCCACGTGCTGAAGAAGGCCGGCGCGGAAGTGAAGATTGTCGAGAACGGAAAACTCGCGGTCGAGGCGGCTCTGGGGGCGCTTCATGGCAGACGCGCGGGCGATCCAGAACGGGCGTTCGACGTGATCCTCATGGACATGCAGATGCCGGTGATGGACGGCTACGAAGCCACGGGCCTGCTTCGGCAGAAGGGCTACACCCGCCCGATCATTGCCCTGACCGCCCACGCCATGGCCAGTGACCGGCAGAAGTGCATCGACGCCGGCTGTGACGACTACGCCGCAAAGCCTATCGACCGCAGAAAGCTCATTGAGACAATTCGCAAGCACTTGAGTGGAAACCAATCCGGGGCATCCGACAAGCGGGACGGGGCGGAGCAACTGATCAGTGAGTTGACCAACGACGCTGACTTCCTGGATCTGATCGAGGAATTCGTCGGCGAGCTTCCCGCTCGCATCCAGGCGGTCGAGCAGGCGTGCGCCGAACGGGACCTCGATACCCTGGCCAGGCTGGCGCATCGGCTCAAAGGCGCCGCGGGCGGGTACGGCTTCCCCACGATCACCGAGACGGCCGGGGAATTGGAGACCGCCGCCAGAGCCCAGGAGGAGCTGGAAGGAATACAGGAGAAGGTCCGCGTGGTGGCGGATCTGTGCCAGCGAGCCAGGGCAACAGCAGCAAAGCCATGATTGCAGAAACGGACAGGGGTGTGCTCATTGTCGATGACGACCCGGCGATGGTCCGGTCGTTGGATAAGCATCTCACCGGGGCCGGGTATGAGGTGTCAGCTGCCCACAGCGGATCAGAGACGATGAAGCTTATGCTTGCGCAGGGGCCGCTACTCGTTGTTGCCGATTGGATGATGCCCAAGATGGACGGGCTGTAGCTGTGCCACGCCATTCGTTCGTTTGAGGGCATCGGCTTCGTCTACCTGCTGGTCCTGACTGCACACGGCGACAAGTCACGGCTGGTACCCGTGCGGCGACGACAGCGACCGGCCGTTGACCTGCACCTTGTCGCGGGGCTTGATCCGCTCGTGCTCGACGGGCTCGACGCCGACCGACGCCTGGAACGCGAACCCGGCGGCGGTCATCTCCACGATCTGCCTGGCCGCCTCGCCCGCGCTGCTCATCACGCTGGCCACGATCAGCCGGCCATCCGCCACGCGGGCCTCACCGTGGCCCACGACTTCGCTCACCCGCGCGTCGTGATCGGCCAGCAGCGGAATCTGGCCCGAGGCGTCCAGGCCGGCCAGGTCGAGGGCTATGTCGCCCCAGCCCGGCACCCGCATCACCCCGCCGGTGTAGGCCACGATACTGATGCGAGGCTTGCCGCTGGATCGCCGCGTCAATCACAAATGGGAAGAGGCCGGTGGTGGACTCAGGATGCTTCGAGAGATGTGACCCACCAAGTGTATTCCGGCATGTTGACGGCGGGCACGAAACATGCTCCAAACGCGATGTTTCGCAGGGTCTCGGCTATGTCCTTTGGGCTCGACCTGATAACTTCGGACCACTTTCGCATTATCTCCGGTGTCGTCAAAACACTCACGTCCATGTCGCCAGCAAGCCGTCGGGCTTTTCGGTCGTCGGTTGCCAGCTTCCATCCTCGCTGCTTCGCCATCGCCAGAGCCGTAGCCTCTCCATCGTCCAGGTCAGCGGCCAAGCGTATGAGCGCCTCACCAGCAATCGGGGCCAGGATAATACGCTTGTTTAGGGGCTAGGCACGCAGCAACCCCCATGGACCAGCTGGGGATACCCCGGAAACACACCTCGGCCCGCCGCGCAAAGCGGCGCGGAACCCGGCGGGTCGGCCAAACAGCCCGCCGGGCCGAGGACGGGCCCATGGACAACCCGCCGCGACGCCGAACAAGGACAAAACCAACCACCGCCGCGCAGCCGCCCTGGCCTCGCCCGGTACACCGCCACCTGAGGGCACACTCGGTCAAACCCCGCATTCCGGACCTTCTCCAAGTTCTTCCCGACGTCTGATTTTCCGGTCTCGACCTCGATCGCAACATGTTCGCCTGAGCGCTCGGCGAGGCGGCGGTGGCGGGCATCTGGCGTTGAAAAGCAAGCAGCCCGTCCAGGATGTCCACTCTCGCTTGCGGCGGACCCGCTCGTGCGTGTAGAATGGCGTGCACGGAGGCGCTAAATGGGAAATCTCCGTTAGCGGCTCTAACAAAACCAGGGAGCGGCGGCCTCTATCTCCGCCACGAAACCGGCTTGTGTGAAGTTTTGTTGGAATGCCTTAGCTCCATGACGATCCAGGGCAGGCTGCAGGCCAACAACCGGAGGAGGACACACGGGCGTGACTCTTGGTGCTGACCCAAGTCAGGAAAGGACGGTGACGCATGGTGCCTCGCAGGGTTGTGATCGTACTCGCGGCGCTGCTACTATTCTTGCTCCTCGGGGGCAGTCTCATCGGGCTGTACACCGACTGGCTCTGGTTTCGGCAGGTGCAGTACTCGGGGGTGTTCCTGACCGTGCTCACCACGAGACTATGGGTTGGGGCGGCGGGAGCAGCACTTCTGTTCTTCTTGTTGTGGGTCAATCTGCGTGTCGCGCGCCGGCCGAGAGACACCACTCCGGTGTTCCGAGGCCAGAATGTTCTGGCAATTCGCGACCGGCACCTTGTGGAACCCATGGTGAACCGTTTGCTCCCCGTCGCCATTGTACTGATCTCTCTCTTGGCCGGTCTGGTCGTTGGAAAACTCCTCTGGGAACAGGTGCTGTTTTGTCTGAACCCCACCCGGCTGGGCCAGGTGGACCCGTTATTTGACACCGATCTGGGCTTCTACGTCTTTCAGTTCCCCCTGCTCAAGTCGCTTTATCGACTCTTCATGGTGGCTATGGGCTTGTGCGTGGTCCTGAGCGCAGCGGTGTACATCTTCGACGAAAGGGTCGCCGTGACCGAAGATCGACAGTTCATCATCCTTCCCGGGGTGAAGCGGCACTTGCTGATTCTCCTGGGGATCATGCTCTTGGCCAAGGCTTTGAGCTACCGCCTGACCATGTATGGGCTGCTGTATTCGCCGCGCGGCGTGGCCGCGGGGGCCAGCTACACCGATGTGCATATCCTGCTGCCTGTCTTGTGGGTGCTGATGGTCGCCGCCGGGGCGGCCGCGATAGGCGTCATCCGGATGGGTTTCCGGGAGAGATGGAAGTTGGCGGCAGGGTTGGTGGCTGTCTGGTTGGGACTGTCGGTGTTCGGCGCCCGGGTCCTGCCGGCTGCGGTGCAACGACTCCGGGTCACCCCCAACGAGATCAACGCCGAGCGGCCGTATATCGAGCGGAACATCGCCTTCACCCGTGCTGCCTACAACGTCAACGACGTGGAGGAGAGGGACTTCGCCGCGGAGGAGTCGCTGACGCCCGAACTGCTTGAGGCCAACCAACTGACGGTCGAAAACATCCGATTGTGGGACAACCGCCCCCTGCTGAGCACCTATGCCCAATTACAGGCGATTCGCACCTACTATGACTTCCACGATGTCGATATCGACCGCTACACGATCGGCGGCGCGTATCGTCAGGTCATGCTGTCGGCACGCGAACTCAACTACGCGGCACTGCCGAGCCGAACCTGGGTGAACGAACAACTCACCTATACCCATGGCTACGGCGTCGTTCTCAGTCCGGTAAACCGCATTCTCCGCGAAGGGGAGCCCGATTTTTTGCTCAAAGACATTCCGCCCGTGGGTCATTCCGATCTGAAGCTTACCCGCCCGGAAATCTATTACGGCGAAACCGCAAACCCTTACGTCCTCGTCCGAACCAAGGCGCGCGAATTCGATTACCCGGTGGGCGACCAGAATGAATACACCCACTACGAGGGCGACGGAGGTGTGCCTGTGGGCGGCTGGCTGAAACGGCTGCTCTGGGCCTTCCGTTTCAAAAGCATGTCCATTCTCCTCAACACCGACGTCCACCCCGAAAGCCGCATCATGCTCTACCGTCGCGTCCTTGATCGGCTGCAGCGGATCGCTCCCTTCCTGCTCTTCGACCAAGACCCGTACATCGTCTTGAGTAAGGGAAAGCTTTACTGGATCTGCGACGCCTACACGCGCACGGCCCACTACCCTTATTCCGAGACCATGGGCAACTACGGCAACTACATCCGCAACTCGGTCAAAGCCGTCGTAGACGCCTACGACGGGAC
>CAZOIA010000095.1:0-21883 GCA_964579675.1 uncultured Planctomycetales bacterium
GATATTCCCATCAGGACCTGGCTGGGCGGCAATTGCTGCGTGCCCACAGCCTGACGCAGCAGGGCCAGCACGATGATGATCCGTGTGAAGCAGGTGGTCATCACCAGGATCGCCGGTGCCAGCGTGAGGACCGTCATGATGAGAAAAATCTGGAGGGTCGTGCTGACCTGCTCGGGTGTCTCGGCCGGCGGGATCACCTTGCTCAAATCGGGGATGACGAGGGAATGGTCGATCGGCCCGGTGGGTGGTGCCGTGGGCGGCGCGGTCTGAGCGCGGAGTCCCCCCGTCAGTGCCATCACCAGCACCGCGGCCGATACAGCACACGAGCATCCATGCTCCTTCATACCGCGCAACTCCGTCGCGCCCGACAAGGCAACCCGACCAGGCACGGACAAGACCCGGTGCCGATCATCGCACCGGTTCACGTCCGGCAAAGGCGGTTATGCCACCTCCCGCTTCCTCTTGAGTCGGCGCACCTTCTCCAGCAGGCCGCGAACATGGCCGCCGGCCTCGAGGGCTGGGTCCTGCTCCACCGCTCCATTCGAGAACGCGCGGGTCTCTTCGTTGAACGCCCGGGCGAATCCCTGGGTCATCGACCCCGGCCGCTCGCTGACGATCTCACCGACCAGCAGGGCCACCTGCTCCGGGTCATCAACCTGGCAGAGGGTACTGATCTGCCCGGCCGTAACGCCCAGCAGCACCAAGCGGCGGCCCATCTTGACCAGCACCAGGCTTTGCCGGCTTGACAGCGGCGTCCGGGCGACGATCTCCAACACGCCTGATCCCGCCAGCAGCCGCCGGGAAGGCAGAAAACGCTTCACCACCAGCCCCATCACGACAATCAACGCCAACACCGCCAGCAAGGGCAGAAAGTCCCAAAGAAGAGACCGCCCCCCCACTTCTTTGCCCCGGCGGATATCCATGCTCTCGCTCCGCCGCTCGCCGAAGGTCGAACCTCCATTGGCCAGGGCGGGCCGATCGTCCGGGGCCGGACGCCTGATCGCCTTGGACGAGTTTCCACCGGGCGAACCGTCCGCCGGGCCGGCTGACCGCAACTCGGGATCACCTGGCCGCAGACCCGTGCCCGCCTCCGCGGGACTGCTCCTGATCTCCCGCATCTTTTCAGGCGACGCCCGATCGCCTGCATCATCGCCGATGGCCGATTGACCCCCGAACAGTTCCAGGACGTCGTGGTGAGGAATGCGGTCCGCGGCACCCGCTCCGGGACGAGCACGGGAAGATCCCGGCTCAGCCAACCCCTGACCGGCGATCAGGAGCAAACCAACTACCGGGCCGGCTCGAAGTCCGCGTTGATATGCCATGTGACGGACCCTCCTGGCCCGATTGTGCATGGTGTCTCGTCAGATCCTCTAAGACTCCAGCTCCTCTTCGGCGAGGTCTTTGGAAACGATGTCATTGATCCGCACGCAGAAGTTGTCGTTCAACACGAGGACCTCCCCTCGTGCAACCAGCCGCTCGTTGACGAACACGTCAACCGGATCACCGGCCAGCTTGTCCAACTCGACCACCGACCCTTCCCCGAGCCGGAGAACGTCATCCACCAGCATTCTGCTTCTGCCCAACTCGATCTTGACGTTCAGCTCGACGTCCCGAAGCAGATCGATCCCCTGGACCTCCTTGGGAGCAGTGCTTTTGGCGCCGTTCAATCTGGGAATCTCGAACGGGGCCGCTGAAGCCGGGGGGGACGCGGGGGGCGGAGGCGGTGCCGCCTGGACCGCGGATTCGCTCTCGATGGCCGCCGCCATCGCGGCCGCCACCTCGTCAAACGGCCGGCCCGCCGAGTCCACGCGGGCATCGGGCTGGGCCGATGGGTTCGGCGCCGCCGTGCCGACATCGCTGGCGGGCGAGTCGGAAACGCCGCCCTCGTCGTCCGACGAGCCGGCGCTCGACTCGGCTTCCAGGCCCGCCGCCGCCAGCGCGGCGTTGATGTCATCCTGACTCAACAAACCATCGGCTTCGTCAGCGGCCATGGCCGTCACCACTCCTTTGTGACGATCGCTCGGCCCGTCTCGGCCCTCACTCAAGCCCCGATGCGCGAGATACTCGGCGCGGTCAGTTCTCGCGGTACGAGACGATCGACGGAATCAGGATCCCGCGAATCATGTCCTCATCACCGACAACGCGGGCCAACTCCTGCAGGAACTGTTGACGCAGCGTGGCCGGATCCGCCTCCATGAGTACCTGAGGATCGGCCGCCCGGATCACACTGCTGAAACGATCCTGGATCGTCGCCTGCTTCTGCTCGATGAGTTCCTGGAACGTTTGCTCATCGCCCTTGGACACGGTGGCGTAGACCGACACGTCATAGACCACGAGTTGCCGGGCCCTCTCGTTCTGGGCACGAAACCGGACCACCTCCACCTCGACCCCTTCGGCGGCCCTCTCACCCTGCGAGGGGTCCAGCCCCGCCATTCCCCCCGCCTCGGCCGTCGCCGGCTGGGCCCCGAAGTGCTTGACCAGAACGAAAACCACCAACCCTTCCGCCACCATCACCCCGAGCAGAACCCCCCCCAGCATGAGGTTCTTCCGCGAACCCGTGTTCTTCGCCGACGTTGCTCCAACTGGTTCCGTGACCTCTTGCTCAGCCATCTTCAACCTTGTTCTTTCTCGGCGATTGCCTGAACGCGCGGTGCCGCGGCAACGGCATGCACGATGATCTCGATACGCCGGTTCGCACCCGCAGCCACGGTGCCCGCAGCCGCTACCAGGGGGTCGTTGTCGCCCCAGGCGGTGATGAATAGTCGATCGCCCGAGACGCCGGCGGCCGTCAGTTCGTCCGCGACGGCCCGGGCCCGGGCGTAGGATAAGTCCAGCCCGTCGCGGAACGGCACTTCCTCAGGGACGCTCTGTTCGCTGTTGTGCCCGCGAACTTCCAGCCGCGCATGCCCCCCGATCAGGTACTCCGCCATTCGCGCAACCACGCGACGCCCCTCGGGCTTCAACTGGGCGCTGAACTGCTCGAACGCGATCGGACCGGGAACGCGAATCATGACCTGGTCACGCTCGGTGATCACGTCACAAGGACCCAACAGGTCTTCGTCAGGGCCGCGAGCCGGCCCCGCGCCCGCCCGCCGCAAACCCGCCTGCTCCAGACGCTCGATCAGCGTTAACCGTCGTTGCCAGGCCGCGGTCCCCGCTCCCGGGGAAGCCCCGCCGCCCGCGGCAAAACCGAATGCGTCCCGGACCGCGGCCGCCACCACGCCAAAACGCCTGCCCGGCCTCAACTCACTCATGGCCGCGATCATCACGAACACCGCCAGCAGCAAAGACATCAAATCACCGTAAGGCAGCGCCCACGACGACTCATCACCCTCCGCCCTCTTCACATGCCTCAGCCAGAACATGCTCATCTTCAGGCGGCGTCCACAAACCTGCGGCCAACCTCGGCGGCGGTCTCCGCCTCGTCCTCAGCGTGATCCGCCTGGTTCTCGTGGCCAGCCGACATCAGGTGCTCCGACACCGACCGAGGCAACTCGCTCGGCCAGCGGCTCACCGGCACGTACGCTCGCAGCTTCTGGGCTACTACCCGCGGAAGATCCCCCGCCTGGATCGCCAGCACCCCTTCCAGCGCGATCGTCTTGGACAGCAGTTCCTCACTGCTGCGCTGCGATAGCCGCCGGGCCAGCGGCAGGCAGAAAACGTTCGCCACCACCAGCCCGTACAACGTCGTCAGGAGCGCCACCGCCATGCCCGGACCGATCCTCGTGGGATCGTCCAACCGCCCCAGCATGACCACCAGCCCGACCAGCGTCCCGATCATCCCGAACACCGGGGCCGACCTGCCCATCGACTCCAACAACCCCTTGCCCTGAGTATGTCTCAGGTCGATGCTCTCCAGTTCTCTCTGCATCACCGACCGGATCGTTGCCGCTTCGTAACCATCGATTGCCATGTGCATCGCGCGTTTCAGGAAATCGTCGCGAATACTCTCCACCGGGCGCTCCAACGACAACAACCCCTCGCGACGGGCGATCTCCGCCAGGGCCACGAGTGTGATAATCGACTCCTCCGGCGGGCGGGTCCTGACGTACAAGGCGTTCTTGAGCACCTGTCCGATCGACCGGAGCCGGGCCCCGGGAAACGCCACCACGGTCGTCAACACCGCCCCGCCAACAACCAGCGCCAGCGACGGCGTCCGCCAGAACACGTGCGCCGCCCAGCCCGCACCGGCAAACATGACCCATACCACCAAGCCGAGCGTCGCGGCCAATCCGACCACCGTCCCGCGATCCATCACCTTGCCCCCCCGCTGAGCGCATCGCCCGCCCGCGTGGTTATCGGACTCATCAAAGTCCAACGGGCTATACGCCTGTCATCGACAACCCGGCCCATCCTGTTCATCTCGCTCCCGGCACGTTCGTGCCCGGTCCTTTATGGATGGAAGACCCGTACCATACGCCCGTATTCCACCGCCTTGGCGACGACCTCGGCCATGCTCTCTTTCACGATCAACGTGTCGCCGTTGATCAGCACGATGGTCGTGTCCGGCCGTTCCTCGATCGTCCGAATAAGTTCGGCATTGACGACGAATCGGCTTCCATTCAACCGTGTCAGCGCGATCAACGTTGTCCACCCGTGACCAGTCCCGACGGCCCGTCCGCCGGCGTTGATCGGCGCCTCAAACCGCGCCCAATCGGCGCCAACCAACCTTTCTTATCGGGCTATCAGAAGCAATTCATTGAGCAGTTCATTAGACGTCGAAAGCACGCGTCCCGATGCTGAAAACCCGGTGCTTGCCGTCATGAGTCCGATAAACTCGCGGGTCAGGTCCACGTTGCTCAGTTCCAGCGCGCCGCCCACCACTCGGCCGGCACCCAGCGTTTCAGGCGGAGTGATCACCGGCTGGCCCGAATTCGGGCCGACGTAGAACAGGTTGTTGACCCCGGAGACCAAACCCTCCGGGTTGGTAAACGTCGCCAACGCTACCTGCCCCAGTTGCCGGGTTAGCCCATTGCTGAACGTCCCCGTCAAGATGCCATCGGTGCCGACCGAGAAGTTCGTCAATGAACCGGTCCCGTACCCGTCCTGCGTGGTCATCACCAATGTCGAGTCCAGTGTCGTCAGACTCGTCACCGTCGAGAAATCAAGCGTAATCTGAAGCGGGTCGAGCGCCCCGGTATTGTCGCGGTCGATCTGTATCGCCTCATTCGTGACCGCCACGAGTTTCCCATCATTGTCAAACGTCAAGGTCCCGGTATCACCCAAGACGGGGCTGGCATCCGTGTCATCGTGGCTCTCGGCGTAAAACCGCCAGGTGGTGCCGGTATTGGTCTTCTCTTCCAGCGTCATCGTCATGTTCACCTGCACCGGCGTACCGAGCGAATCGTAGGCGATGAAACTGGTGAAAACGCTCTCACCGTTGGCGGCCTGCTGCTCGGTGAACTGGAACGGGGTGGTGAAATTCGCATTGCTGCTGCGGATCGCCGACAGCTCGATCGCCAGCGCGTTCTCCTCGCCGGCGTTGCCCTCGATGATGATCGTGCCTTCGGTAGGCGGCGCGGCCGTACTCACCCGGAGGCCCGGGGTGCCCGGCGCGTTGGCGTCCTGGTTGATCCCCACCGCGTTCTGCAGGAACGTCAGGACGTCGCCCAGGGTGCTCGTCGCGGTCACCGTGAGCGTCGTCTCGGGAACCTGCCGGCCGCCCTTCCGGACGCTCGTCAGCGTGATCACGTCATCGACCGCAAACAGCGGGTTCGCGGGGGTGGCCGGATCGTACAGGTTCGTGAGCAGCGTGTTCTCGGTCGCCGCCGAACCGGGCCCCTCCTCCAGCGCCTGAGAATAGAGAATCGTTCCCTGAGTGGCGACCGTCCCGTTCGCGTTCAGGTTCCCGTCCAGGTTCGCCCCTCTGGTGGCCCGGGCGGAGGTGAGCATACCCAGCGGGATCTCCAAATCGGTCAATACCGCCGGGATGACGTTGAAGTCGTCGTCAACCCCGTAGCCCTGGACCTGGTACCCGTCGGCGGTCACCAGGGTGTTGTCCGCGTTGAGGGCAAACGTCCCATCGCGGGTGAAGCCCTGGTCCACGGTCGGCGTCCGGGAGATGAAGAAGCCCTCCCCTTCGATCGCCATATCGGTCGGGACCCCCGTCGGCTCGATCGAGCCGGGCTGAAAGTTGCGCTGCACGCTGCCCAGGACCGTGCCCAAACCGATCTGGGACGGGTTCGTCCCGCCGCCGGTCGCTCCGGGAGCAGTGCCCGCCGACAGCGTCAGCGAGAACTGATTCTCAAAGGTGGCCCGGCTCCCCCGGAACGCCGTCGTGTTGACGTTGGCCACATTGTTGCCGATCGTATCGATGCGAAACTGGTTAGCGTTGAGACCCGACAACGCCGTGAACATCGCGGTCGTCAAACCCATGGTCTATCTCCTCGCCCGATTCCCTTCCGATCATGGCTGAGCGTTCGGTTCGGTCACTTCCTCCAGGCCCGCCAGCGACAGCATCTCGCCGGTATCAAGCTCGAGCATCACTTCCCCGCTGGGAGTGAAGCGAACGCCGGTTATGATTCCTTCGACTTCGAACGTGGTGCCTTCGGCATCGGTGGCCGACCCCCTGGCGTACTTGCCGATAAGGGCCGCCGACGATCCGAACCGCTGTTGATCGGTGATCTGTTCCAGCTTCGTCCCGAGCCGCGTGTTCACCTCCAGTTCGCGGATGGTCGCTATCTGCGCCGCCATTTCCTGGTTGCTCATCGGCTCGAAGGGGTCTTGAAACTGGAGCTGCTTGATTAGAATCTTCATGAAGTCCTCACCACTGATCCCGGAGAGATTCTTGCTCGTCACCGCCTGCGCGGTGTCCGGGCGAGTGGCCAGCGAAGCTGATACTTCCATGTCCTTATCCTCTCGGTCGCTTCTCGCCGATCGGCAAGGCGACAAAGGGTCCGTCCGCCCCGCCCTCCGGGCGGGGCGGACCAAAACACACCTACCCTAAACGACGAGATCAACGCCCGGCTCCGCCGGACGTTGCACGCCACCGGGCCCCTCATCCTCCGACAACCCGCTGCCTCCTGAAACCGTCATTGGCTCATCCGCCTGGTGTGCGGACCCGGACAAATCGCTGCGAGCACCCGGGCCACCATGCCCTTCCGGTCCGCCGGATGACGACTCGCCCCATTGGGGCGTTGACTGCTGCTGATCGCTCAGGTCCTGCGATCCGCCGGCCGGCAAAGAGGGAGGACGGAACTCGACGTCCACCTGGCTCAGTTGGATCCCGTGTTGTTCCAGCGTGCTGCGGAGGTCGGCTACCCGGCTCCGCACGGCCTCATGCCCGGCCAGTGTCTCGGCTTCCACCCGAAGCGTGAGCATCTGATCGTGCATCCGCACATCGATCCGCAGGTGGCCCAACTCCGGCGGATCGAGACGCAACGTCATCGTCGAATGTCGCGACCCGATGTTCGCCCGCACGATCCGGGCCAGTTCCGTGATTGACCGCGACTCGTCGAGATTGATCCCGACCGCACGCGAATTCCCTTCCACCCCGACCGGCAGCGCTCCAGACCGGACCGCCGCGAATCGGCCTCCCGGACGACCGGTTGCCCGGAGAACGTTCTGGAAATCGACCGACGGTGCGTTCGGGCGACCGGAGGCACTGCCGGCTTTGCCGCCATGGGACGGCGCAGCATCCTGAGACTGTCCGGAACCGGCCTCGCGCCCTGTCGCCTGGCCCTGCTGATGACCGGGCAGCACGTTCGGCGCCGATTGAACCACCGGCGTGCGGTTCAATGACTCCGTCGGTCCGCCGGGCGTGGTCATCGGGCCTGGCATTCTCGGGGCTGCCTGGTCCCCCGGGCCTTGTGAGCCAGCCCTTTGGCCACTATCGGCGGCTGATCCTGCGTTTTGCGTCGGCACATCCGCCGCCGCCTCGGCCACTTGCTGCGGTCTCATCGTCGTACCGTCCTGAGCCGCGTCTTGAACCCGCTCCGGGGTCACGCCATCACCCACCCCGTACTCCCGGGCCTCGGTCTGAGCCTGGCGGTCAACCTCTGCGGCCCGATCCCGGGCGCCTTTTAGCCCGTCTGTTTCCCGCTGGGCCGACGCTTCGTCGGTCTGATCGGGCCCGCGTTGATCCTCGTTGACCAGCGACCGCAGCTTATCCACGCGACTGGGCTCACCTTGCAACTGCCGGCCCGACCGGCCTCTCAGGGCATCGCAGCGCCCCGATTCTGACAGGGCCTCCGCCAGTTGCTCATGACGCCGGGAAGTCCCCGCCGCGTCCCGTGCCTGCTGAGTCATCACCTCCGCCAGGCGGTCGGCCGACAGCCGCGCGGATTCAAATACCCCGGCGAATACCTCGCCCCGGACATCCAGCAACGTGCTCATCGTCCGGGACACGCGTGGAACGGCCGATCGGTCCACCGACTCGACGGTATTCATGTCATCCTCACCGGTTGGCCGGGGCGTTCGGTCCATCCACGCCGTTCGCCGTTTCGTCCTTGTATTTGCCAAGTTGGTTCAGGATCCTCCCGATCCAGAGCTTCTCGTCTTCGCTGTCACACGCGTTGACAATCTTCGAAACGCGGTTCGCATCCATCTGCATCAGCAGTTGCACCGTGTCCGCTTCCTTGGTGTGGTTCTTCAGTTGCTCCTTGGCCATCTTGGGATCGATCTTCGAGAGAATCTCAAGCTGCCGCTCGAAGCCGAGCTGCCGGCTCTCATTGAGCATCTCCTTCTGTTCTTGCTTGAAGGTCCGTTCCTTCTCCTCGATCTTCTCCAGCAGACGCATCGTCTCGAGCTGGATTTCCCGACCCAGAGCCTGGCGATCCTCGATCTCGCGCTTGTGACGCTGCGCCAGCAGCTCGTAATACTCCTTCTTGGCCTGGAGACGGGCGATCTCCGCTCCCGAGGCCTCCGGCGGTGCCTCGGGTCCCGCCGGCTGGCTGGCGGCAACCTCGGTCTCGGGGAACTCACCGCGAAGCACCACCGCCATCTGTTCCAACCGCTCGGCATTCAGTCGGCCACTGGCGAACAGAAAGCCCACCAAGCCACCGACGGCGAACAGGTTCACCAGGGCCAACAATGCCAGTGTGTGATAGAGCCGTTTCATCCGCTTTCTTGCCCTTGGGCCATCTCGGCTTTCTCCCTCCGATCGAAGACATAGCGAACGGTGGTCAGCTCGTCGCTTTCCCGCGTCTCACGCCGGTCCTCCTCCTGGCGATAACGTCGCCACTGTCGTTCCTTCAGTTTGTCCAGTATGCGGCGCTGCTTGACCGCCTCGGTGAGCACTGCCCGCTCCTGGGCCAGGCGCGCTTCCAGGAAGCGCAACCGCCCTTCCGCCTCCAGGGAACCCCGGTGCAGGTGGCTCAGCCAGCTCCGGTGACGCATCACCTGCTGAATGTCGATCGTTCCCGCCTCCTGTCCGGCCCGGACCGCCCCGATCTCGTCTTGAATCTGGCGGTCGATCGCGCCGATCTGCTCGTGCACCTGCGTGATCTGTCGAAGCCGGCCGGCCACTACGCGCTTGTGCTGATCTTCACGCTGCCGGCGAACCTTCAGCATCGTGTCGAAACGGAATGTAAACCGCTTGGCCATCCGTTATCTCTCTGGCCTCACCCCACCGGCACTGCCGGGGCCGCCGGGGCCGCCCCCTGCTTGCGCCGGCTTTCCTTTGCCAGCCGCGCCGTGGCCTCCTCGATCTGCTGAGCCAACGCCACCAGTTGCCGGCGCGCCTCCGCGAACGTGACCCGCTGGGCGATCGCCTGCTGGAGGAACGTCTGCACCGCCGGTCGGGTCTGAATAACGGCATCAAACTCGGGATTGGTGCCCGAGGCGTAGGCGCCGATGTTGACCAGGTCTTCGATCTCGTTCCATGTTGCAATCGTCCGCAGCACCGTGCGGGCAGCCGCCAGGTGCTGCTCATCCACCACGTCACACATGACCCTGCTGATGCTCTCGGCCACACTGACCGCCGGATAGTACGCTTTGTTGGCCAGTGCCCGCGACAACCAGACGTGCCCGTCCAGAACACCACGAACCGCGTCGCCGACCGGGTCGCTGATGTCGTCGGCTTCAACGAGCACGGTATAGAACCCGGTGATGCTGCCCCGATCGGTCTGACCGGCACGTTCGAGCAACTGCGGCAAAAGGGCAAAGGCGCTGGGCGTGTACCCCTTGGTCGCGGGAGGCTCCCCCGCCGACAGGCCGATCTGCCGCTGGGCCATCGCGATCCGGGTCAGCGAGTCCATCAGCAGCAGCACGCTCTTGCCGCGATCGCGGAAATACTCCGCCACCGCAGTGGCTACGAACCCCGCCCGAACCCGCAGCACCGGCGATTCGTCCGAAGTGCTGAGAACCACCACCGTCCTGCCCCGCCCTTCGGGCCCGAGGTCTTTCTCGATGAACTCGTTGACCTCCCGTCCCCGTTCCCCGACCAGCGCGAGCACCGTGACGTCCGCGTCGGTATACCGGGCGATCATGCCCAGCAGAACACTCTTGCCGACCCCCGTACCGGAGAACAAACCCAGCCGCTGGCCTCGACCGGCGGTCAACATACTGTCCATCACGCGGATTCCGGTCGCCAGGGGCTGAGTAATCCGCGGCCTGGCCAATGCCTTCGGCGCGGGCCGGTAGAGCGGATAATGGGCGTCGTAACAGACCGCCGGCCCGTCGTTGATGACCCGTCCCATCCCGTCCACCACCCGACCGACCAGGCCCTCACACACGCCGACCCTGGCCTGACCCGGCAAGGCAACAACCTGGTGGCCCCGCGCGATCCCCAGCGTGTCGCGAAGCGGCATAAGGATCGTGCGATCATCACGGAATCCCACTACCTGCGCCTCGACCTGGCCGCCACTTTTCCGGTAGATGGAGCACATCGACCCCACCGGGGCCGGCAGTCCCGTGACGACCACGGTTATTCCAGTCACGTCCGCCACCCGTCCCACCAGGGCAGGGGTGGGCATGCGCGTGACAAGATCGATCTCATTGGCAAATGCGTTGCTCATGAATCCACAGCGCCCGCACCGTCAGCCCTATCATCCGAATCACCGCCGGGCGGTCCCGCCGCAGCAAGCTCCGTTTCGATACGGTCCAGTTGCGTTTCGAGCCTGGCATCGACGGCCCCGGTGCCCCATTGGATCCGGCAACCGCCGGGGGAGACTTCCGGATCCTCCACGACGCGGATATGGCCCCACTGCTCCCGCATGTCCACGAGCGACCTGGCGAACTGCCGGGCCGCCTCGGCATCGGCGGGGCTCACCATGATCGTCACGTCCGAGCGGGCCCCCGCCAGTTGGATCGCCTCCTCGAGGTTCGCCCGGACCACCTCGCGATCGCGCTGACCGACGCAACGCGCGACCCGCCGGGCGATTGCCATGGCCAGATCGATCAGATCCTGACGGGCCGAGGTTTCCCAGGCGGCCCGGTTGGCGTTGATGTCGGTGATCGTCTGCTGGCATGATTCGATCAGGCTCTTCTGCTGTTCGGCAAACTCCCGGCGGGCCGCCTCGAAGGCCTCGGTCCGACCGGCTTCCCGACCCTGCCGGGTCCCCTCCTGAATACCCACCCGGCGTCCTTCTTCCCCGGCCGACTGACGGATCGCTTCCGCCTGGCTCCGTGCCCGGTCCAGGATTCCGGCAGCCTCCGCGCGGGCGGCGGCCACCACTTTCTGCGCCTCGGCCATCAAGTCGGCGACCTCGAAGCGCCGGAACCCCTGCCCCTCGACCGCACCGGTCGTGACGTCCTTGATGACGGCGGACCTCCTGCCCATCCCATCGATCTCCATCACCCCGCGATCACACAATCACATCAGACTCGCCGCCCCGGCCGGCAATGATGATCTCCCCCGCGTCCTCCAGGCGACGCACCACATCCACGATCCGCTGCTGAGCCGCCTCCACGTCGCTGAGCCGAACCGGACCCATGTACTCCATGTCCTCTTTGATCAACTGGGCGGCCCGATCCGACATGTTGCCGAAGATCTTCTGCTTCATCTCGTCGCTGGCGGTCTTCAACGCCATCACCAGCTCCTCGTTGTCGATCTCTTTCAACAACGCCTGGATCCCCTTGTCATTCACCAGCAGGATGTCCTCGAAGACAAACATGAGCCGACGAATCTGCTCGACCAGTTCCGGATCGTCCGCCTCCAGCGACTCGAGAATGCCCTTTTCCGTCGACCGATCAGCCAGATTCAGCATCTCCGCCACCGCTTCGACCCCGCCGACCTTCTGAAACTGCTGCGAGACGATGCCCGACAGACGCTGCTCCAGACCCTTTTCCACCTCCCGGATCACTTCCGGGTTGGTCTGTTCCATGTTGGCGACCCGCGTCACTACCTCGGTTTGCTTGGCTGGGGGCAGCCCGGCAAGGATTTCGCTCCCCTTGCTGCTCGGCAGGTGCGCCAGGATCAGGGCGATCGTCTGCGGATGCTCGTCCTGCATGAACGTAAGCAGGTTCTCGCTCTCGGCCTTCTGCAGAAAGCTGAAGGGCTGCTCGTAAACCTGGTGCTCGATCTGCTGCATCACCCGCATCGCTTCGTCCTTGGGCAGCGCCTTTTCCAGGACCGCCCGCGCGTACGCCAGCCCGCCCTCGGACGCGTATTGCTTGGCCAGGGCGATGTTGTAGAAGTCCTCCACGATCGCCTCTCGCGCCTCCGCCGGCACCGGTCCCAGAGACGCGATCTCCCGCGTCAGATCCTCGACCGTCTCCCGGTCCATGTGCTTAAGGATGATCCCTGACGTCTCGGGACCGATGGCCAGCATGAACACCGCCACCTTGGTCATGCCGGTGTACTCCCGCCCCTCGCTATCGACGATCGACTGCGTTTTTCCCTTCTTGGCCACTGCTTACTGCTTTCCTGCGGCCCAGCGCTGCAAAATAACTGCCGCCGCGTCCGGGTCTCCCTGAATCATGTCCGTCACCTGGTCAACCACCTGTTGCGTGCGAACCGTCGCCTCGTCCACTTCCTTGCCCACCAGCAGGTGCTCGGATTCCCTTGCTTCGCCCGCCGTCGCCTCTCCCACAACCATTGGCTCTCCGCCCTCGTCTCGCCGTTCGCCCCTGACCCGAACGATTTGCTGCCTGGGCGGCTCCTCGCCCGGCAATACCGGGCCCTCGGCGACCTTGCGAACCATCATCAGCATCATCAGCAGGCTCACGACCGCCAGCGCGCCCAACCCCGCCTTGTCCCAGTACGCCTTCACCAGGCCCATCATCCCCTCCCCAACCCCCGCCTGCACCGCCCCGCCAAACGCCACCGTCGCACCATCCGGGAACCAGTCCACTTGCACCTTGTCCTGATCGATGTCCAGCGCTCCCATGACCTGTTTTGTGATCTTGGCGAGGACGTTCGCCTTGAAGAACACCTCCAGCTCATCGTCGGTCGGCTCCTCGCCCCCGTGGGCTGGCTCATACACGCTCACCAGGTAGCTCTTGGGCACGTTGACCGACGCGGAGAGGCTCTTGATGTTGTGTCGCGGGGTCTCGATCGTGGTCACCGTCGTATCCACTTCGCCCTTGTAGCGCGACTCGGTGGTGTTCTTCTCCGTGCTCTCGGTGGGGCTGCCTCCGGCCACTGCCCGCGAGGTATTGGGTACGACGCCGGGCTCCGCCGCCGTCACTCCCCGGGTCCGGGTCTCGCTCTCGCTCCGGTCCTCCTCCATCACCGGCTTGCCGTAGACCTGTTGCGTCTCGTGACGCGATTCGGGATCCAACTCGGCATGCACCTTCACCAGCAAGCCGGGAATGTGAGCAAGCAATTCCTTGATTTTGCTGGCGAAATACTCCTCCTTCTTTTGCCGGTCCTCGAGGTCGTCGTACGCCCAGCCTTCCTCGGGCCTGGGAACGTTGCCGCTGCGCCCGGTCGTCGCATCCGTCACCGCCACGTTGTGAATGTCCAGACCGGAGACGGCACGACTGACGAAACTGGCCAGGGCGTAGATGCGGTCGCGGTCGAGCTGGACGCCCTCCTCCAGCTTGACGTAAACGCTTGCCGTCGGCACCACCGACGCCCGACCGATCGTGCGACGCGCGTTCTTGTCGATGAAAACCCGAGCGTCGAGCAACCCGCTGAACTCGCGAAGCACACGCGACAGCTCGTTTCCCAACGCCAGGCTCCACCGCCGGTCCTGCTCCTGAATGCTCAGCCACGGGCTGCTGTTCTCGTCCAGCAGCTTGGCGAAACCGATGCTGATGTCGTCGGGCAACAGCCGCTGCTGGCCAAACTGGGCAAGCAACTTCGCTCGATCCTCCGCCGGAACCATGATCACGTCACCCACGACCTTGTAACCGGTCCCCTGGGCATCGAGCCGTTCCTGGATCCGCCCGAGATCCTGGGCGCTCATCGGCTGTTCCAGCAGGGGAACCAGGGCCGGTTCCGACGCCCAATTCACCATCCACAACAGCGCGACCGCAAGCAAAGCGACGCACGACCCGATCGCCAACCGCTGAGAGAGCGTCAGGCCCTCCAAATGATTCCGGGTCTGAACAAAGAGCTTCCTGAGGAATTCCATTTCCTTTCAGTCTCCCAATGTCAGATGCGCATCTGCTGCACCTCGCGGTACGCCTCGACCAGCTTGTTTCGCATCTCCATCAGCATGCTGAACGCAACGTCCGCCTTGCGGACCGCGGTGAAGACCTCGGCCAGGTTGTCGGTCTGGCCGGTGACCACTTTCTGAACTCCCTGGGCCGCCTCCTGTTGAAGGCGGTTAACCTGGTCCAGACTGTCCAGCAACAGGTCTTTGAACGACTGACCGTCCAGCCCGGCCGTCGCCCCGGGCGGACCCGGCTTGCCGAGCGGTCCAGCCTGAACTCCGGGCTGAAGCCCATGAATACTGAGCGGATCCGGCATCGATTACCCTCCCCACTTCAATGGGAATTCGCCTGAACGCATCCTGCTATGCCAATAACCGCATGGTGGCCGACATCATGCTCTTGGTCACCTCGATCGCCGCGATGTTCGCCTCGTACGCGCGCGACGCGAGCATCGCGTTGACCATTTCCGTCCCCAGATCGACGTTCGGGTATTCGACGTATCCTCTGCGCGGGCCGGATTGGATGGCATGTGGATGCCCAGGCTCGTAAACCAGTTTGCCCGGCGAGGGATCCTCCCGGATCTCACTGACGTGCACGCCCGGCCCGCCTTCACCGTCGCTCGCGGCAAACACCGCCACTCGCCGCTTGAACGGTCCCGGCTGACCGTCCGCCCGCTGCGTAGCCTGAGCGTTGGCAACGTTGCCCGCGATCGTGTCCATCCGGACCCGCTGGGCAATCAGTCCCGAGGTGCTGACATCAAGTGAGCCGAACATCCCAATACCTCGCAAGAACCACGCGCCGTGAACTTGAAGCCCGGCCGATCTTTCACCCCGGCAGTAACGCCCAATCCCGCAGGGTCATCTAGGCCACCCTGCCGCTAATCGCCTTCGTCAGCTCCTCAAACTTGCCCCGCAGCAGTTCCGTCACGACCTGATGCATCATCGCGTTCTCCGCCAGCATCGCCATCTGCGTCTCGATTCGCGTGTTCGTCTGGTCGTGGAACAGGACGTTCTCCGCCGGTTCCACCGTCGGAGTCACCGTCAGACGCCCGGACCTATCCTGCCGGAACTGCCTGGAGCCCCTGATCTCGAGCGCAGGGGTCCGCCTTTCCTCCCGCCTGTCCAGCGCCTCGGCCAGTGCCTGTTGGAACGCCCGGGCATCAAGGTGTTTGGTCTGGTAGCCGGGCGTATCCACATTGGCGATGTTCTCGGTCAACATGCGGTGCCGGGCCTGGGTGAAGGCCAGCATCTTCTCCATGGCCGGCATTGGCCCGCGATTCACCACGTCCGCGAAGTACATTAATCCTCCCTGAACCAGCCCACGGGCACGTTCAGAACCGCTGCACCGCGACCGTCGTCGAGCGCCGACTGCAAAACCGATACCAGTCGTCCCTCCCGCCCTGCGGGGTGAGAAAATGGGGAAACCGGGCCGGGAAGTGTGCATTCTTGCGCCGACCGCGCAATTCCTGCCGACCCCAATCAACCCGGCCTTCCGCGTCCTCGCGCATTCCCACTCCCCCACGTTCGGACCTTCTCACGTTCTCACCTTCTCACCTTCTCACCTTCCCACGTTCTCACTTTCTCACCTTCCCACGTTCTCACTTTCTCACCTTCCCGCTTTGCTTCCCGCACGCAGGACAATTCAACCGGCGATCTGCAGCGACCGCCTCGCCTCCGCCTCCTCCCGCCACTGCTTCAGCTTCAAGCCGAGCGTCCTCACCCCAATCCCGAGGGCTGCTGCGGTCTTGGCCCGATGCCCGCCGCACTGCTTGAGGGTCTTCTCGATCAATTGCCTTTCCATGTCCTCCAGGACGTGCCCCGGGCGAAGTTGGCGCTCGAATCGTTCGGTTCGCTGGATGCTCCCCAGCCAGGGAGCGACAATCTCCGGGATCAGAATGCCATCCACCACCAGCACCGACGCCCGCTCGCAGAGGTTCTCGAGTTCGCGCACGTTGCCCGGCCAGTCATATTCTTCCAAGAGCCGCATCGCCGCTTGAGCGACACGCAGCGCGGGCCGGCCCGCCCGAGCCGCCGCCCGCAACAGAAAATGGCTCACCAGCAGCGGGATGTCCTCCCGACGTTCCCTGAGCGGCGGAACCACCACCGGCAACACGCTCAAGCGAAAATAGAGATCCTCCCGGAACCGCTTCCGCGCCACCCAATCCGTCAGGTTACGATTCGTCGTGGCAATCACCCGCACGTCCACGCTTCTGCTGATGCTGCTGCCCACTCGTTCGAACTGCTGTTCCTGCAAGACGCGTAACAGCTTGGCCTGAAGCGACAGCGGGATCTCGCTCACTTCGTCCAGCAGGAGCGTACCGCCGTCCGCCAGCTCGAAACGCCCCTTGCGAACCCGGTCCGCCCCCGTGAACGCACCTCGCTCGTGCCCGAACAGCTCACTCTCGAGCAGGTTCGCCGACAGGGCAGCACAGTTCAGACACAGCATCGGGCGGTTCGCCCTGGGCGAGCTGCGATGCAACGCCCGAGCCACCATCTCTTTGCCCGTGCCCGATTCGCCCTGAACCAGCACCGTGTTGCTGCTCGGTGCGATCCGCGCCATCGTCTCCCGCACCACCCGCATCGCCGACGAGTCGCCGACCATCTCCCGCTCATCGCCGTCGGTGAGCGAGCGTTTCAGGGCCTCGTTCTCCGATCGCAGCAGCGCGTGCTGAACCGCGCGATCAACGAGCAGGGAGATCTGCTCCGCCTCGAACGGCTTGGTGATATAGTCGAATGCCCCGAGCTTCATCGCATCGACCGCCGACTCTACCGTCCCAAACGCCGTCATCACGATCACCGACGTGTCGCAACCGGCCGCCCGCAGCTCCCTGAGCAGCGTGACACCATCCATCCACGGCATCTTCAGGTCAGTGACGACACAATCGAACGAGCCCGCCTTGATCGTTTCCAGGGCCTCAACCGGATCAGCGAACGTCGTCACGAGGTGGTCATCGCGAGTCAGCGTCTCGGCCACCGAATCGCGGAGCATCTCCTTGTCGTCCACCACACACACCCGGGCCATCGGGAAACCTCCTCGATATCACTTGCAGCTCTCGGCTTTCAGGTTTCGCAAGCCGGCCCGTACCCCGAGCCGGTTTCATATCCGGGCGGAGAACCGCCGGGTTCACGAGGCAGACCGAGCGAGAAGCAAGCCCCACCCCCTTCACGGTTAGCCGCCCTGACACTGCCGCCCAGAGTCTCGGCAATCTGGTGCACGATCGCCAGACCGAGACCGGTTCCGTCGTCCTTCGTCGTGAAGAACGGATTGAAGATCCGATCCATCTGCTCGGGCGGTATGCCCGGTCCCTCGTCCTGAACCCTGATGGACACCCAATCGTCCGAGTCGCGAACTACTTCGATCAACACCCGGCGCTGCTGGCAGGAACTGCCGGCCGAGGCGGCCGCCTCAACCGCGTTCATCAACAGGTTCAGCAGCGCCCGCTGGAGCAAGGCCCCATCAGTTTCCAACTCGATTCCGCCAGGAGCACTCGAGACCTCAACCGTTACTCCGGCTTGCCCGATCGTTGTCGACGCCAGCTCGACGGTCTCGCGCACGAGGGTATCCAGGCGAACGCTGGCCGGGTTCGGCGCGGACGGTCGGCCGAATTCCAAGATGTCGGCCACGATGGCGTCCAGCCGGCTGACGCACTTGGTGATCTTCCCCACCAGACGCAGCTCGCCCGGGCGCTCCCTCAGGTCCCGCCCCAACAACGACGCGAACAACTGGATACCGCCCAGCGGATTGCGGATCTCGTGAGCGACCCCCGCCGCCATTTCACCCAGGGCCGCCAATCGCTCCCGCCGGCGCAACTCCTCGTTCTTCCGCTCAAGCTCCTCCCGCAGCCGGCGAACCTCACAGCCAAGCTGCTCGTGCGACCGTTTAAGCTGCTCCGTCACCTCGTTGTACGAGTTGACGATCCCGCCCAACTCACGCTCGCGCTCGGTAAGCCCACCTGCCAGAATGCTCATTCGTCCGTCCAATCCACTCGCGATTGACACGTGCTCTCCATTGCGGCATAGGCCGCCCCTGCCTCCTTGTCCCTCTTCAATCCCGCCAGCGCCGTGGCCGTGGAAGTCTTGCGGGCCGCCAGCAATTGCACGTCGCCCTCATCCTTGGCCAGAATTCCTGACAGGAGCCCGTTCACCTCGCACACCAGCTCGTCCACCACCCGGGCGTCTGCCTCCCCCAGCCGCGGCCGAATCTCCTGCCAGCTCCGTTGATGCGGCCGCAATTGATCCGCCAGCATCACCAGGCGATCGACGATCTTCTGACGCTGACCGAGAACCGCCAGCAGACGCTCGGTATCACCACCGGCAATCAACGACCGCTGGTACTCCGCCAGACCCGAGAGCCGCCCGTAGAAATCACGTTGCTCCGTCAGTACGGAGATCAACTCGCCCGCGTCGTAAGTACCCTGCTCTCGGGAATCCTCGACGTTGCTCATATCATGTACTCATCTTTCCCGGCGGTCCCCGGCTCGCTATGCTTCAAGCCGCCGCCGTTCTCACACCAACGTCTCGCGTCAGCCGGGCGCCGTCATCCCCGCCACGGCAAGGGTCGGCGTCCGCTCCAGCCACGACAGGTAATGCTCCCAGTACGCGTGATCCTCATCCGGCGCGTAATGCACGAACGCCTCGCCCGGAATACCCTTCAGCGCCCACTTCGCACGTTGCAGCGTCATCCGGGCCTTGTCCGCATTGCCCATTCGAAGATGGCAGTTGATCATCTGGACGTACGCGCTCATGGCCACCGGGTCGTTCTGATAGAACCATGCCGCCCGGTCATAAAGCTCCAGCGCCTCGGCGTAGCAGCCCAGATCAGACGACGCCGAGACCCGAGACAGATCGTACACCACGTCGGCACGGTAAAGGTGGCTCAGCTTCATGTAGAGCTGATCCAACTCGGAGCGCTGATCCGCTCCCGCCGGCGCCGACGGCGGACGGGACCGGCAACGGTCGATCACCTCGCCGTACGACTCCCGGGCCCGCCTCAACCGCTCCTGATGCGTCGCCCGCAGGTGATCCTTGTAAGCGACGTTCTTGCTGTCGCGCAAGTCCACACGAATCCGGACGGCGCTTCGTCGGTACGCCTCGGCCAGCATGAAAGTGGCACGATTCGCACGGGAATCGTCGCCGTAGCGTTCGAGGACCTCTTCATAACGAGCGATCGCTTTCTCATACTCCCCGGACCCGGAGTAGAGGTCACCCAGGCGGAAAAGAGCCTCCTTGTAGTCCCGTGCCGCCGGCGTGACCGAGCGGAGCGACTCGTCGGGCCGGTGAGAGACAAGCCGGAGCAGAGTCTTCTCCGCCTTCTCGACTTCGCCGACCTCGATGAAGCAGTCGGCCAGCGGCACCAGCGACGCCACCGCCGAAAACGTTCCCGGAAACTGGACCAGGTTCTGCTGATACCTGGCGATCGCTTTGTCGAACTCGCCCAGCGCCTGGTAGGTCTGCCCGAGCCGATGCAGCGCCTTGGGCACGCGATTGCCCGTGGGACGCTCGCGGATGAACTTCTCGAGCACCTCGGCGACCCGGGCCCGGTCGCCGCCCTCGTCGAAGGCGTCCGCGGCACGCCATGTCGCCTCCGAAGACCTCTCACCATCGAGCGAGACCAGTTTCGCCAGGCGAAGGTAGTGCCGACCCGATTCCAGCAGATACGCCCTGGCCTGAAGTCCAGCCCCCTCCGGAGCCTCGGCCAGAGACGCCCGCGCCGAAGCCGCTTTGCCCAAGGCAAACGCCAGGTCCGCCAACCGCTCCGAATACACCGCCTGCTTCTCCCAGTCCGCCGGCGGGACCAGCTTGGCCGCGATCCGCAGGTAGGCCATCGCCACCTCCAGGCGACCCGACGCCAGTAATTCCTGGTATCGGCCCGTCGTCGATTCCCGGACCCCGCTCAAGTCCACCAGAGCCCCGTACGGGTCGTCCGTGGTCAGGCGAATCACCTTGGTGTAGGCCTCAACTGACTCGTCGAACCGCTCCAAACCGGCCAACGCTTCCGCTCGCCCCAGCAACGACGCCGTCCGGTAGGGGCCGGCCGGAGTCTTATCCAGCACGTCGTCATAAAAGGAAAGGGCGAATTCCGGCGACTCCTGGATCTGCAGGATCCGGCCCAACAGCCAACCCGAACAGGCGTACAGCGGGTCCGCCTCGCTCAACCGATCCCTCAACGCCCGAAGCAGCCGTTCCGAATCATCACGCCGTCCGGCATGGAACCACGCCAGCGCCTGGAGGTAGTCATACCGCCCCCGGAATGCCGAATCCTCGAACACCCCCGCATGCAGCGAGAGAAACCGCTCCGCCTCCTTGTGCTCCCCCTGCCGCCCGAACAGGTCAACCGCCTGCTCAGCCGCCCAGTACCGAAGCTCATCACTGACGCCCGGCTCGGTCAGGAAGGCTTCGTATGAGGTGTGGAATTCCCCGGCCGGCGCCCCGCCCGTGCTCTGCCGGATCTCCAGGATCCGCTTGCGAATCTCCCACGCCCCCTCAAGGCCCTTGGCCACTGCCTCCTGATACTCGGCCAACGCCTCGGTCGGCCTCCGCAGCCATTCCAACGCCATCGCCTGCATGCGATGCGTCTCGGCATCGTGTGATTCACCTTCCGCCAACCCGGCGTTGCTGTGCTCCAGGATCGCCCGCGCGTTGCCGGCTCCGTGCACGGCGTTTCCCAACTCATGCTCGAAGATGATCCGAGCCATCAGGCGATGAAGCTGGCGGCGCTCCTCCGGCAAACGCGCGGGCGCCTCCAGCAACATCGTTGTGTACTCGCTCGCCTCGGGGTAGAAGCCCGCGTCCGCCAGTCCGACCGCGTTATTGAGGAGTTCTTCAAAGGTCGGGGGCGCGGGGCGCGCCCGCATCCGCCAGATGCCGACCAGCAGCATCACCACCGAGAACACTACCAGCGGAACCTGCCAGTGGCCCGAGATCTGTTTCGACAGACTTTGCGTCGGTGACGGGTCGCTCATCCTGAGCCTTCGCTCCGACAGGGGTCTTCCTGACCGCCTGGTCATCCTCGCCGCCATCGAACCTTTCCGGCGGCTCGAAGGCAGGTCCTCTCTCTGTCGGCAATTAGTCCCCTTCAGGATGAGTGCGACAGACCGCCGCGGCCTAGTCTTGTTGAGGATGATCAGGCCACGAACGCCTGAATGGAAACGGCACTATCAGCACCAGGGCCCGACCCGACACCGGGTTACAATGTTGGCAGAGGCTGTAACCGCCAATGTCCGATAAGTCGAACCACGAGGCGCGCGCAAGGATTTCCATCGAGCTAATGCAACAACTTCTCTGCTTTTGTCGCTCTGCAATTCCCGACGTGTTCAACGGGTGCGTGACAGTTCCGGCGGGGACCTTCAGGCGGAGAAGGGGACGGCACCTCGCTTTTCCGAACCCCGACCGTCAGGGAGGGG
>CAZOIA010000096.1:0-21741 GCA_964579675.1 uncultured Planctomycetales bacterium
GCTGTAGAACTTCAGCGCCCGCCCGCCGGGCGTCGTCTCCGGATTGCCGAACATCACCCCGATTTTCTCGCGAAGCTGGTTGATGAAGATGAGCGCGCACCTGCTCTTGGAGATGATGCCCGTGAGCTTGCGAAGCGCCTGGCTCATCAGGCGGGCCTGTAACCCGACGTGAGGCTGGCCCATCTCGCCCTCGAGCTCGGCCTTCGGCACCAGGGCGGCGACCGAATCGACCACGACGCAGTCCACCGCGTTTGATCGAATGAGCATTTCGACGATATCCATCGCCTGCTCGCCGGTATCGGGTTGGCTCACGAGCAGTTCTTCGAGCTTGACGCCGCAGCGCTTCACCCAGGTCGGATCCAGGGCGTGCTCGGCGTCGATGACTGCCGACACCCCGCCGCCCCTTTGTGCCGACGCCGCCACGTGCAATGCGAGCGTGGTCTTGCCACCGCCCTCCGGCCCAAACAACTCCACGACTCGCCCGCGGGGTATCCCGTAGCCTCCCAGGGCAAGATCCAGCGACAACGCCCCGCTACTCAGCCCGCTGCTGATCGTCGTCTCCTCATTGAGCCTCATGATCGCGCCTTTGCCGAAGCTCTTTTCGATCTGCTGCAACGCCCGATCAAGTGCTTGACTCCGGCTGGCGGGTGTGGTTCGGCTCATATCTGTGCTCCCCAAAAGCCTCTGTCATTCGTCGACCGTGCCGACAGTATAACGCCAATCTAATGTTTGGCAAGTGTTCGGTTAATCTCGTCGGCCAGCCGGGGGCCGGATAGGTCATAACCTCTTGAGAAATAGGAACTTACCGTTAATGTCCATCCTTGCCGGCGGGCGCGACGCCCTCCCGCTCGCGGCTCAACGACCTCACCTCCGGGCTGACTACTTGGCCGGCCAGATCGTGATCTTGCGGTAGGAGATCGGACCGTGATCTCCCTGGAGGTAGATCGGTCCAGGTTCAGACTCCTTGCTGTCGAGCGCCCCACCGGTGATACCCTCCATCTCCTCGTTGTCGATGATTACCTGTCCGTTGTGCACCACCGTGAGATAGGCACCGATGAGCGTCACGTCGAATGTTTGCCACTCATCATGCTTCCTGGCCGCGTTGACGTTCGGGGCGATCCGGCTGTAGAGGGCCCCGCAAATATGCCAGCTCGGCTCGTGCCCGTGGCTGTCGGAGACCTGAATCTCGTGCCGCCCCCGCAGGTACACGCCGCTGTTGCCGCCCCGCGGGACCTTGAACTCCACGTGCATCCTGAAGTCGCGGAACTTCTCCTTGCTGACGACGTTGGCTGACCCGCCGCCGCCGGTGTTGGTCATGACGCCATCGATCACCTTCCAGCGGTAGTTGTCTGGGTCTCCGAGCGGCTTCCAGTTCTCCAGATCCTTGCCGTTGAACAGTTCGACCGGCTCGCCCCATTCGCGCTGGCGGTAAGCGGTGAACGTATATCGCCGCCGGCCACTACCCACCAGGCCGTTGAGAACGTCACCTTTCACGCTGGCGCTGTACCTCCGTTCACCCGACGAACCCTCCACAGAAAACCTGAACAGGCCTATCCCTATGGGCTGCGCGTCCCTGACCTCCATTGTCGCGTCACCTTCCTTGAGCGTGCCCGTGATCTTCGCGCCCTCCTGCTTGAGCCCCAGAACCGCAGGATGCGCCGCCGGCACCCCGCTGCGCTTCAGACACCATCTGCCGGTGAGATCCACGTTGTGAACGGACCGCTGGCCGGTCCAGGTGCTCTTGTCCTCTTTGTTCTTCTTGTGGACGCGGGTGCCGGTGACGGTGTCGCCTTTAATCGTGCCGGTCCACTCCTGGTCATGGGCGCTGAACTTGATGGTCAAGCCTTTGTCTTCGACCTTGACCTCGCCGATGTCGCCCACGCTCCCTGCGCTGCCGAGGAACCGGCCCACATGCTTGCCCTCCTTCATTTCGATGACCAGCCAGGACGGATGCGTATAGGTTCCCGTGTCGACCGTCAGGTTCCATCGCCCGATGGCCGGGTCACCCGCGGCCAGGGCCGGCCCCGCGGTTGTCACGATGAACCCGGCCAGCACCAGGTGCATGAGTGTCGTCCGCTTGTGCATGGTATTCCTCCCTTTGAGCGTCAGTTGGGTCGTTGAATTCCGCCATACGTTGCGCGGGGCGGGTATTGTCGCGTGTCGCCGGCCGGTTGGCAAGCGGCGGCGCCCGCACGGGTGCGTGGCCTAGGGAATCGCATCTGCTGGGCGGACCCCGTAGGGTGCATGACACTTTGGGCGGCTTGTTGGAAGGCGCCGCCCCCAGGTGTTTCCGAACCGCGCCCGTAAGGAAGCGGACCCCCTCTCCGTAGCGAGCCCGTAAGGAAGCGGCCCTGGCGCATCCGCAGATACTCCCCTCCCTGACGGTCGGGGTTCGGAAAAGCGAGGTGCCGTCCCCTTCTCCGCCCGAAGGTCCCCGCCGGAACTGTCACGCACCCGTGCGTGGCCCAGGGAATCGCATCTGCTGGACGGATTCGGTACGCCCCTTTTCCAACGGCTTGACCGCCGATCCTCCACCCGCGACAATAAGACCTTGTGATCAGTCCGGGGTACCCGGGTCGGAGGATCCGCAGGGCCCGCCGGGCGGACGGCTCTACCGCCGCCTGGACCTTTGTTCTGCAGGGCCCCGACCCCAAGCCAACTGCTGGAGCGCGAGACGTGTACGCGATTTTTGAAGACGGCGGTAGACAATACAAGGTGTCCGCGGGCGACAGGGTCTACGTGGACCGGCGGGAACTGCCGGAGGGACAGGACATGATCGAGTTCGACCGCGTCCTGGTTCTTGGCCAGGGGTTGAACGCTCGAATCGGCCAGCCTTTCGTCGATGATGCGAAGGTTGTCGCCCGCATCGACGGCGAGGTCAAGGGCCACAAGATCGACGTGATCAAGTTCCGCCGCCGCAAGAACTACCGGCGCAAGACCGGCCACCGCCAGAAACACCTCCAGGTCACCATCAGCGAGATCGTGCCCTAACCGTCAGCCGTAGGCTTTCAGTGATCTGACATGCCTTGTTCAGTAATCGCAGGGCGGCCAGAAGACGTAGTCGTCGGAGGCCGCTTCGTTCGTGATCTCGTCGTCCCACCTCCGCGAGTGGACGCCCCCGTCATCGACCCCGTTCTCCGAGAGTGAATAGACAGTGGGTCCGTCCGGCGTCAGCCGGTAGCCGAAGTCGCCGCCGGTGAACGGGTCGATCCTCATCCGATGGCCGAACTCGGCAGGCAGCTCGTCGAGTGAGGTGGGCCAGCGGCCATTGCGGGCCTTGAACAGATGAACGGCGTAAGAGAGCTGCGTCGCCCGGCGGGATGCCTCACATCTCGCCTGCAGCTTGTACATCCGGCTCAGACTCGGCATGAGCTGCCGCGTCAGGGCGTTCGTGAGGTACCATTCCTCCCCCAGGGCGTCTATGTCGGCGTTACGAACGTCCGGATAGCCAACCCGCCAGTCCTCGGCCAGCTCCCGAAAGTAGCTGTCGGCGGCGCCGATCGCGTCCCGAGCGTCGTCCACCTCAAGTTGGGTGAGATCCTCGAGGTCCGTCTCTGACGTCCCCAGGCAGCCAAACAGCTTTGCCGCCTTCTCGACGTTCAACCCGGGCTCGCCCCCCGCTTCGGTGGGCTCGAACAGGTACTGAATCGCATCCATCATCATGGCGTGCTCGCCCGGCAGGCAGTGGGCCGGGTCATCGCTGGGCAGGTCGTGGCTCTGTAGCGTGCGGAGCGCTGCCTCCATCTCCTCGGCCGAGGTGAACACGTTGTTCCGCAGGGCCCAGCGGGCCTCGTTGTGCACGAGATTCTGTTCGGCGGTCCCCACGAGGCTCTCGATAATGGTGGCTCCCTGCTGAAGATGGCCGGCGTTATCCAGCACGGTTTGCCAGGCCTCCCGCATACCCTCCGGCGAGACCACCCCGTTCTCGGTGCGCCAAGCCTGTGACAGTACGGCTCTTGAGAGAGCACGACAGGTGCGCAGCCCCGGCAGGTTGAGTCCCATCAGCAATCGCTCGTTGACGGCGGCGTTGTCTGAGGCGTCGTCGGGGAAGATCACCGGATTCGCGAACCAGCGAGGGTCCCCCGCCGCTGCCCGAAACTCATCCATCAACCCCTGCGACGCCTGGTAGGATCGCTCCCAATCGGGGAAATCATCGGGATGCCAGGGCGCGGGCGGGCCGACGGCCTCGTCGCCATTGAGCCGGTCATTCAAATCCCACTCGGGACGGAGCTGCGCGTTCTCATCGAGGGGATCGCCGAAAAGGCCCGCGTAGGCGTCGTAGGCATTATCCCCCGGCGAGGGGAGAAGGTTGTCCTCATACCACAGGATGTAGTCGATCCGGTCCTGGAAGTCCGGCCTCGGCGCGAAGGGATCCTCCGGGTCCTGCTGCCCCCAAGTGGGCTGGGCGCCCCAGGCGTCGTCCAACCCGTCGCCGAGTTCCGAATCGAACCCGGCCGGCGTGAACGGCTCCCAGTTCGACCGATCCGGCGGCGTGTTCGGCGAGAACCCATTATCACCCGGCCGATCGTCACCGGGCGAGGGATCGCCGCCTCCCAGGGCGTCCGGGCCGGGCTGGTGCCCGAGCCTGGACTCCTCACCCGCGCCTTGCACAGCGTCTCCTCCTGACAGGGCCAGTGCCTTTTGCGGCAAGCCCGTGGACCGGTTCTCCAAGGCGGCGACATACAACATGAGAAACGTGCCGTCTCTAAGCTGAACCACGGCGGGGTCGGACGCGTTTCGCAAACGCACACCGGGCTCGACCCTCCACCGCAGACCGTCGCCGGAGATCATGGAACGCACGGCGTTTCCCGAGGAGAGGAACATGCGAAAGCGGTTTTCGCCCAGCGCGAGGATGTTGCCGGTGGAACCGGCCTCCCGGATGCGCGGCGACGGCTTGAACCGTCGGCCGTCACCTGAGGTGAACCGTTGCACGCGCCACGGACGGCCAGCGCTGCGCGGGGTCGGCCCATTCCGCCCCACCACAAACAGATCGAGCTGCGAACCGAACCATGCCCCCGATGGATGAACGTCCGCAGGCCCCTCGCACCGGAGGTGCACCTGCCGATCAATCTCGTAGTGAAGCCCGTTGCGGGTGACTGCGGACCCGATGAGGCCCGTCGGGCGGCGATGGCTGGGCTTGGGGGCGCTGTCCCCCGTTTTGAAGTAGAGCCGGACCAGCCCGCTCAGCATCAGGGCCAGATCGCCATGCTCGGCCCTGGCGGCCCCTCGCGGGGCACCACGCAGGATAATTGGCCGGGGCGGGGACCACGACCGGGCCTCGTCAGTCGAACGCGAAACCGCCAGTACCCGCTCGCCACCCCTGCCCGAACCGTCCCGGTAATCGAAGATCGCCAGAAGCGTCCGGTTGGGCAGGCGGATCAGGTCCGGCGCCGAGGAGTTCTGAAGAAACACCTCGCCTGTATCAGCGAAATCCAGCCCGTCGTCCGACTTGGCGATTCGCAACACCTCTGTGACGGATTCCGACGCCCGCAAGGCCGAGCGGTCCCCGCCGCGTGACGACGATTCCCCCGGGGCGGGTGATAGTGAGACCAGCGCCGGGAGGGCAAGCGCATACAGGCCGGCTCGCATCACAGGAATCCTCCTTCTCGTCCACTCCTGCGGATGCACGGTATCGTTCCGCCATATACTGACGTCCCAAAGGCGCTTTCATACAGGTCGGTCGTATTTGGCCTACTTCTCAGGTGCCCGGAAGCCAGGGCCCGGCAGGGTCGGTCTTGGCCAGGGCGGCACCGTAGACGCGGGCGGCCCCGGCGCGCTTGAGCACGCGGGCCGTCTCTCGCAACGTCGCACCGCTGGTCAAGACATCGTCGATGACGCAGAGCGTCGCCTTATCGACGCGGGCGCAGCGGCTGATGCGGAAGACGCCACGAACGTTTGCAGCTCGCTCGGACTGAGGCAAATCGACCTGTTTGCGTTTCTTGCCCCGGACGTACAGCAGTGGCGCAAGCGGCACGGACAGTTCGCGCGCGACGCCGGCCGCGATCAGATCTACCGGCCGGAAACGGTATTGGAGCCTGCTCCTCCAGGTTGTCGGCACCGGGACCAGTGCCTCGACGTCGCCCGCCCAGGGTTGGCCCTGAATCGCCGCCGCCAGGAGGGAGCTTAGCGGCCGATCGAGTTGTTGGCGGTGCCGGTACTTGTACCGCCTGACCATTTCGCCCACCAGGCTGTTGTAGCTCCCGACTCGGGCGATGCCGTCGAGGGGGTTGTAATCATCCCGGCAGGCCCGGCACCCGGCGGGATCCACCAGATGAGGCCCCACCGGCAACCCGCAACGCGGGCAGTAGTCCGACCCGGTTGCGCTGAGCAGTTGCTCGGCACAGTCCCGGCACCAGACCTCTTCAGCGACTGGGATCGTCCGATCGCAACCCGGGCAGGCGCGGGGGAAGATCAGGTCGGCGGCCAGGCCCAAACCGCGGTGCCAGTTTCTCATGCCGGCATTGTCGAGCCCGCTCCGGGGCCTTGCAACGCCGGGCTTGCCGCAAGGGTTATTAACGTATATAATTAATGAATGTGAAATAATTCAGGGGCCGATCATTTGGAGGGGGTTGTCGGCGAGGAACGGATGATCGGCTGGCATCGAGCCTAAGATCAGAACCCAAAAGATGTTACAAGAAAGAGACGGCAGTCCGGTCTTCCATCTTCGTTGCAAGATGACTGGCCGAGCGTTATGAAATCCTTTCCGAGACTCAGCCGTCGTGAACGAAGCGACCGCGTCCCCGCGAGAGGCAACGACGCGACTCGTAGCGAGGTGACCGAGTGACCATGAGATCACACCATCAGAGTCAGACCCGCTTGGTGGGCCGGGCTATGACGGCCATGGCAGCAGTCTTGCTGAGTGCGGTGGCGAGCTGCGACAAGGCGAAGTCGGATGCCCCGGCATCCAGCCGGGATGAAGGGGTACCGGTGCGCGTCGTCCGGGCTCGGGCCGGGACCTTGCGCGAAACGGTGCGGGGCATCGGCACCCTCCGGGCTGCGGAGACGGTAGAGATCAAGTCGGAGATGGACGGCTTCATCTCTGAGATCCACTTTGAGGAGGGCGGAAAGGTCGAGAAAGGACAACTGCTGTTCTCCATCGACGACGAGAAACTGAGACATCAGCTCGAGGCGAAGGAGGCAGCCCTCAAGGCGGCGCAGGCCCGCCTGGCCGACGCTCAACGGGTATTCGACCGGATGCAGAGACTCATCCACAGCGACTCGGCAGCCGAGGACGAGATCGACGAGGCCGAAACCCACCTGCGGGCGGCGGTGGCCGAGGTCGATGGCATGGCAGCGGAGGTCAAGCTGGTGCAAGCCCAGTTGGACGACACCCGCCTTCGCGCATCGTTCGACGGGGTCGTGTCCGAACGCCATGTGGACGTGGGCGACTACGTGAAGGCCGACAATCATCTGGGTACCATTTTCCGGATCTCGCGAATGGAGATCGCGTTCACCCTGCCGGAGCGGTTCATGGGGCGAGTCCAACCCGGGCAGGTGGCCATCGTCGGTGTTTCCGCCTACCCCGACCGCGAGTTCGAGGGCGAAGTGTACTTCGTGAGCCCGAACGTGAACGAGACGACCCGCGACTTCCTGGTGAAGGCGAAGATGAAGAACCCGGGAGGATTGCTCAAACCGGGGGCCTTTGCAACCACGGTGGTAACCCTGGACGTGCACCAGGAGCGACTGGTGATCCCGGAAGCGGCGTTGGTCGCCACGCGGGAGGGTTACATCATCTTCGTAGTCGAGCATGAAACGGCCCGGCGTCGGGCGGTGCGGATCGGGCTTCGTGAGGCGGGCATAGTTGAGATTCGTGAGGGGCTTGAGCTGGGTGAGCAGGTCGTACGTTCCGGGCAGATGAACCTGTCTGACGGGGCCCGGGTGCGGGTCGCCCAGGACGGCGACGGGCAAACTGAACCGCAATCACGACCCCAGGCTAAATCGGACGAACGCTCGTGATCTGGAACTTCTGTATCCGCAGACCGGTCCTGACGGTAGTGATCTTCGTGGTCATTGCGATCTTCGGCTTGTACGGCTACCGCCAGATGGCGCTGCGCGAGTTTCCGGATGTGGATTTTCCCGTCGTCAGCGTCAACGTGATCCTCTCGGGAGCCGAGCCGGAGGTGATCGAAACCGAGATCATCGAACCGCTCGAGGAAGAAATCAACACCATCGAGGGGCTGAAGGAGTTGACGTCCGAGGCCCGGGAAGAGGTTGCCACGATCACCGCCGAGTTCGAGCTGTGGCGCGACATCGACGTGGCGGCCCAGGACGTGCGCGACCGGATTGACCGGGCCCGGCGCGATCTGCCAGACGACATCGAAGAGCCGATCGTACGCAAGCTCGACCCCGACGCCCGGGCGATCATGTGGATCACGCTCACCGGCGACGAGCGATGGGACGAGATGCGGCTGACCGAATACGCCGACAAATCGATCAAGGAGCGGCTGGAGAACATTCGCGGGGTGGGGCAGATCCACATCGGCGGGGAGCGCAGCTACGCGGCACGGGTACGCCTGGATCCCGCGAAGCTCGCCGCCCACCACTTGACCGTGCAGGACGTGGTGGACACCATTCGCCGCAACAACGTGGACATCCCTTCGGGCCGGATCGAAAGCATCAGCCGCGAGTTCCTGGTCAAGACCCAGGGGCAGTTCTCGTCCCCCGAGCCGATCAACAGCCTTATCATTACCTACCGCGATGGGGCGCCGGTGCGGGTTGCGGATGTCGGCCGAGCCTTCGCAGGCGTAGAGAACGATCGACAAGTGGCCCGCTTCGTAGGCGATATCTCGGTCGGCCTCGGCGTGGTCAAGCAGAGCGACGCCAACACGGTAGCTCTGGCGGCCGAGGTGCGCAAGCGAATGACACGCATTGGCAAGGACTTCCCGCCCGGGCTGAAGTACACGATCGTCGTGGATAACTCCGAGTACGTTCAGGAGAACATCTCCGACCTGGTGACGACCATCTTCCTCGCCACCGGTCTGGTGATACTGGTGGTGATGGGGTTCCTGCGGAGCGCGCGGGGAACCCTCATCACGACGCTTGCCATCCCCACGTCGTTGATAGGGGGCATGGCGGTCATGTACGCCTTGGGCTTCAGCCTGAACGTGATTTCCATGCTCGGTCTGATCTTGGCCATCGGCGTCGTGGTGGACGATGCCATCGTGGTACTCGAGAGCAGCTACCGGCACATGGAGGAGGGCGCCGAATCCAAACCGGCGGCCCGCACCGGCACCACCGAGGTGGCCTTCCCGGCCATTGCCAACACCCTCTCTCTGGCTGCGGTGTTCATCCCCGTGGCTTTCACCGGGGGGCTGATCGGCCGGTTCTTCTACGAGTTCGGCCTGACGGTTGCGGTCACCGTGTTCGCTTCGACCTTCACCGCCCTGACCCTCACGCCGATGCTCTGCTCCCGCCTGCTGCGGGTCCCGGAGCGGCACGGATACCTGTTCCGCCTGTCGGAGAGATTCCTGCGGTCACTGGAGCGGGCTTACACCTGGGTGCTGGATCGCGCATTCCGGCACCGGGCGATGACGGTTCTGATCGGGATCGCGGCTTTCGGGGTGGGGATTTTCTTCTTCAAGCAGTTGTCCACCGAGTTTGTCCCCATGGTGGATCGCAACGCGTTCATGATCTCTTTTGAAATGCCCGAAGGGGCAACGCTCGGGGAAACCGATCGTTTTGCCCGGCAGATCGAGGCGGTTCTGGCAGACAGCCCCGAGGTCGAGCACTACTTCCGCGTCATCGGGATGTCCCGCAGCGGTCCCGGCAAGGTCAACGAGGGTATGGCCTTCACCCATCTGACGCCCCGTGAATCGCGCAAGCGCCACCAGGTCGAGATCATGCAGGACATGCGCCGTCGCTTCGACGATATCCCCGGCGGCCGCGCCTACGTCCTGGAGATCTCCGCGGTGGGGGTCGGCGGGGCCCCACTCCAGATCGTCCTTCAGCACCCGGACATCGAGGAGCTGGCCCGTCAACAGGAGGCGGTCATGAACTGGATGCGAAACCAGCCCGAATACACCGGGGTGAACTCCGACCTGAAGGTGAACAAACCCCAGATCAATGTGGCCATCAACCGTGACAAGGCCTCGGAAATGGGCATCTCCGTTTCCGACATCTCCAACACGATGCGCTACCTGCTCGGGGAGCCGGACATCTCCAAGATCGAGCGGGCCAGCGAGCGGTACGACGTGATTACCGAGGTGGTGGGCAAGGGCCGAATGGTGCCCGCCGCCCTGCGCGACCTGTATGTCCGGGGAGCGAACGGGGCCCTCGTTTCTCTGGGCAACCTGGTGGAAATCGAGGAAAGCATCGGCCCCAGCGAGATCCACCACTTCAACCGCCTGCGGTCGGTGACGATCTCCGCGTCCAACCCGCCCGATGTTGCCCTGGGCGACGCGCTCGCGAAGCTCGAGAGCCACCTCCGCGAGAACCTGCCGGGAGGTTTCGACTACACCCTGGCCGGTTCGGCGCAGGACTTTGAGGAATCGTTCCACCACCTGACGGTCACGATGATCTTCTCGGTGGTTTTCATCTACCTGGTACTGGCGGCCCAATTCGAGTCATTCCTGCACCCGCTGACGATCCTCATGACCCTGCCTCTGGCCGGCATCGGGGCCTTCGGTGCGCTGTACGCCGTCGGGATGACGTTCAGCATCTTCACATTCATCGGGCTGATCATGCTGCTGGGTCTGGTGACGAAAAACGCGATTCTGCTGCTCGACTACGCCAACGTGCTGGCCGCCCGGGGCCGAAGCACCATCGACGCTGCCAAGGAGTCGGCGCGGGTCCGCTTCCGACCCGTGCTGATGACTGCCATCTCGACAGTCCTGGGAATGCTGCCGATCGCTCTAGGCTACGGCGCGGGCGCTGAAGCACGCTCCTCACTGGGGGTCTCGGTGGCGGTCGGAATGCTGGCCTCGACCATGCTGACGCTGCTGATCATCCCCGTGGTATACTCCCTGCTCGATCAACTCCGGTCCTGGGCGCTCCGGCACTTCCGCCGCGAGACAAGAACCGAACCTGCGGACGCTGTCACATGAGACTGGTGCATCTGAGCTTCCACTTCGAGTACGCTGAAGCCGTCGGATCAATCCTCGACCGGCACGGCATTCGCGATTATGCGCGCTCTTCTATGGTCGAGGGCAAGGACCGTGACGGGAAGCACTTTGGCACCCAGATCTTTCCAGGCAACGTAACGGTGATTCAAGCCCAGGTGCCGGAAGAGATGGTCGATGCCCTGTTCAAGGACCTGCAGGCCTTCCGCGACCAGAAGGACGCCCACCGCCACCTGGAGGCCGTTGTCCTGCCGGTGGAGCGACGGCTTTAGGCGCCAGACGCACCGCGCCACGTGCATGCGCGGCAACCAATGTTCTCGAATCGAATTGGGTAACCCCTTGGTACGTTCTGTATCAGCGTGCGTCGATGCAGCCTTGGCCGCCAGGCGAGGTCTGAGCAGCCATGAAGACCTGAGCGCATATCGGGTTTTCAATGGCCGGGCGGACGGTGTTGAGGGGCTGGTGGTCGAGAAGTTCGGCCGCGTCCTGGTCGTCCAGTTGCACGAGGGCCGACTGGAGCTTGCCCTCGACGAAGTCCGGGCGATCGTTGAGAGGATTCATCGCCGGCTCGGCACTCGGGCGGTCTACAAGAAGACCTTCGTGCAGGACCGCGGTCACGTCTGCGCGGGAATTGGCGAGGCCCACCGTCAGGCCGAACCGTGGATCGGCGATCCGGTCGAACCGGAGCAGATCATCACGGAACACGGACTCCGGTTCGTCATTCGCCCGTACGACGGTTTCTCGGTGGGGCTCTTTTTGGAGCATCGCGGGAACCGCCAGCGGATCCGGGAGCTGGCGCCCGGCCGGCGGGTGCTGAACGCCTTTGCCTACACCTGCGGTTTCTCCGTAGCGGCGGCCGCTGGCGGGGCGAGAAGCGTGGCCAGTGTCGATCTGGCCAAACGTTTCCTCGAATGGGGCAAGCGGAACTTCGCCGTCAACGGGGTTGATCTGGGCAACCACCGCTTCTTCTGTTCGGACATCTTCGACTTCTACAAGCGGGCCCGGCGCCGGGGGTGGCGCTACGACCTGATCATCCTCGATCCGCCCACCTTCTCCCGGCTGCGGCGGGGGAAACGCATCTTCGCGCTGGAGCAACACTTGGGACGACTCCTGACCGGCGCGATTGACGTGCTCGCTCCCGGCGGCTTCATCTTCCTGGCGACGAACGATCGTCGAATCACGCGAGCCCGGCTCGAAGAAGAACTGGCGGCCTCAACACAAGCCAGGGGGCGCCAATCCACGATCGTGGCACGTCCCGAGTTGCCCGTCGATTTCGCCGGTGATCCCGATTATTCGAAGTCCGTCATCGCCCGGCTCGACTGACCTGGTGACATTCCAGAATGACGATACCCTTTTGGCCCGGTACCGGGTAATATACGCATCAGCCGAGGCCTGCCCAGGCCACCTTCGCGACTTTCGTTTTGGAGGTCCATGACCGATGAGCAATGCGGAAATGTTGTCTCGGCTAGCGGGTGCGGTCGAGCGTCTCGATGCCCAGGGAGTCCGCCCGCTGGTCGAGGAGGCCCTCGCTTCCGGACTCAAGCCTTCGGACATTCTGACCAACGGGCTGTCCCAGGGGATGCGGCGGGTCGGGGAGCAGTTCAACTCCGGCGACATGTATATGCCGGAGGTGCTAGTCGCGTGCGACGTGTACTTCGCGGGCCTGGAGATCGTCAGGCCGTTGCTCGCCGCCGACGGGGACGACCACATCGTCGGCACGATGGTCCTGGGCAACATCTACGGCGACATCCACACCGTAGGTAAGAACGTGGCCGCACCAGTGTTCGAGGCCAACGGGATTCGGGTGATCGACATCGGCATCAGCGCCAGTGACGACGCGTTCGTCGAGGCGGTCCGCGAGCACGAGCCGCAGATCGTCGGGTTCGGCACCTACATGACTTCAACCTTCATGCACACCAAGGAGACGGTGGCGGCGATCGAGAAGGCGGGCCTTCGGGATAGCGTCAAGATCATCTGCGGCGGACCGGCGGTTGACGCCGATGCCGCACGACGAATGGGCGCCGACGACGCCACCGACGACGCGTGGATCGGGGTGAAGAAGATCAGGAAACTGCTGGGTCTGTCCGACAGCGGCCAAACGTAGCCGGCGCATCGTGACCGCGCGCGAAAAGGAGACGATCTCGTGAACAGCAAACGCTTTCTGCTCCTGGGCATGGTTGCCATCATGGCCTTGGGGCAAAGGTGCGAATTACCTGTGCCCGGCGACAACCCGCCGGCCACGCAGGACATCGAGCTTGATGAAGGCGACAACGGCAGCACGATCCTCGCCCCTGTTTCGTCGCGCATCATCGTCACGCTGGTATCAAACGCCTCGACCGGCTATCAATGGGAGCTGGGCGAGCTCGACCAGTCGATCCTGGAAAACACGGACTGGGAGTTCGTGCCACCTGATGTCATGATGCCTGGCGCACCCGGCAGCGAGATATGGGAGTTTACGGCCCGATCAGCCGCTACTACGACACTGCGGCTCGAATACCGCCGGCCGTGGGAATCCCAGCAAGTCGATCCCGCGGACACGTTCACGGTTACGGTCACGGTGCAGTAGCGAGCCGGCCCGTCCCCGGGGCGGGATTCCCATCAACGAGATGAACAGCGAACCATAGGGAGTCAACACGATGAGCGAAGTGGTAGACCGGTGGGTTGACCGGCTCAAGGGCAAGCTCGAACCGATCGGCGAGATGACGCACTGGGAGCGGATGGCAGCGGCGTTCGACCTCCAGCCCACCGACCTCGTCCCCGCCGCCCCCGAACTCGACTACTGGCAGATCACCTACGCCGGTTACTCACACCGCGAGATCTACAACGACGCGGACAAGACCACCGACGCCTGCATCAAGACCTGGGCCGACCTCCGGCCCGACGCCATCTGGATGTACGTTGATATCAGTCACCAGATCGAGCATTTCATCCCGCCCGAGCGCCGGCCCGAACACTTCATCCATCGCGGCAGAGATGATTACCTGATGTTCAAACCCATCGCCAGAACCCTCGATGAAGCGATCGCCATGTACGAGGAGCGCACGTTCGAGAAGTACGCGAGCGGCTCCCGCCCGGAGACGCACTATACGCCGCACATGCTGCAACTGCTGGAGTTCCAGGAGAAGATGGACCGGCAGGTACCGATCATCGTCGGCATCGCCACCCCGATCAACTATGCCGAGACCATCGTCGAGGTCCAGAACTTCCTCAAGTGGATGGTGACCGAGCCCGAGCAGAAGATAAAACACTATCTGAACCTGTGCCTGCAGGAGCGGTTGGAGGCCCTGGATTACTACGCCGAGTTTGCCGCCAAGAACGGTGCCCGCTTCTGCTGCGGGTTCGGCGGTGCCCGCACCTGGGGGCCCAGGCATCTCGAGAAGTTCGGCGACGTGGACCGCATCTGGGTTGACAAGGCCAAGAAGATCTTCCCCTACATCTTCTGGCACATCTGTGGGCACAATTTGCCGGAAGCCCTACAAATGCTCGCGAGGTGGGACGGCATCAATGCAGTTCAATACGACATGCCCTACTACGGCCAGGAGATGTCCTGGCCCGAATGGTTCGAGCACGTGGCCAGGCTTTTCAAGGGCAAACGCTGCGCAATGAACGCCCCCACGACGCAACTTGCGTGTCACGGAACGGCGGAGCAGGTCAGGCAGATGGTCACTCAGTTCATCGACGCCACCACGCCGCATACCACGGCCTGCGTGATGCCGGGCTGCGAGATCGATTCCTTTTCGCCGTTGGAAAACGTAAAGGCGATCATCGAGACAGCCCACGCACGACAACCGTCGCACCGAATGCGGCAACCCGACAACGGGTGAGAAGGGGTCTACTTGCTGCGCTTGCTCAGCAGTTGGTCCAAATGGACGAACATCTTGTGCCGTTCGTTGGGAGAGGCTTTCAGAAAAGTGGCGATGGCCGCGGCAACGACACGCTCACGAACGTATCCACCCCTCTTGCACTCCTTGTCAAACAACGTCACCAACTTGCTGGGCAGGAAATATGAACGTTTTGACTTGTCCATCGAATACTCCTTCAGACGGGTTAACTCGATTGTGGTATTATCCTCCGATTCAAGGCTTTTGCAACCTCTCAGACGGCGTAAGGCCTATCCTTTTCGGTGGAATAATCCGCCGTGACCGGCAACGCAGTCCGGGCATCGGCCTCGAATAACCGTTTTTCAGTGCCAGTTGTAAGGGCGTCGCCATCTTGAGGCGAGGTCATCTATCACGCGCCGCTTCCAGAGTGGCAAGCTGGTCAAGTGTAAAAGCAGTGACGTGCGAAAGTGGCAAGGTGATAAAGTGGTAAGGTGAGCAAGTGACAAAGGGGATACGTAAATGCCCGGATCGTTCAGAGGACGAGCGGAGATGCCGGGATCGCTTGAAGGACGACGGCCAACATCGGCACTGCTCAAAGAACGAGGGCGAATACAAAGGACGAGGGCGAATACCAAGATCGTTTCGCCCATTTCCGCTTTCCCACGTTCCCACGTTCCCACGTTCCCACATTCCCACTCTTCGATCTGGAGTCCATCATTCATCACTCATCGTTCATCCTTCCACCCGAGCGCCGGTCAGCCGTTCGATCATCTCCGCCACGGCCCGGCGGCGCTCGTAGATCGGTGCCGGATCGAACGTGTATTCCGTCATGCTCGCAGTGATCTCCGCGGGCACCTCGAGCAACGCCTTCGCTGCGGTCAGAACCTCGGCGTCTGCGCCGGCAGTATTCGCCTCGATGGCCGCAGCAAGGAGGTGCAGGCAATCCACGTCCTCGATGCCTTCGCGGAGCATCTCCCACCGGATGCTGCTGACGGGCCCTTCGAGGACCGGGCGCTCGCTGCCGGCCGCCGCAGCCTCGGGCGGATAGAGGAATCGGCCGTCACCGTTGCCCCAGTAAGCCTTCGTTCCCTTCGGCGTCGAATACCCGCTCTTGTAGCCCATCGGGTCCTCGTACGGGTTCTGGAGTGAATCCGGGAAGGCGGCGCCGCTCGTCCAGTACGTGCTCTGCCACACGAGAATCCCCTCGATCTTCCGTTGCCACGTTTGCCACAGCCAGACCCGAAGATCGGTGGCGGGATGGTCGATGAACAGTGTGCAGTACGGCGCTTTGGGCCCCGTGCACACGTACCACCAGAACTGCTCGCCCTTTTGGCGTCGTTTCTCAGCCGCTTCGTGGTCGTAGTGATGGGCGATCGGGCACCACAGATCGACCGCCCCGAACAGCGGCTCAACCGGCTCCTCGGTCAGCATCCGCCGGAGGCCGGGCGCGTACTTCCTGAGCCGGGCCATCCCTGCCCGCACGAAGTCGTAATCCCGCGGGGTCGGCTCATCGAACCAGTACACGTACGCCTTGTCCAGCCAGCCTTTCTCGCGGAGGTGCCCTTCGATCTGCCTGACCGCACTGGAGAACATCGCCTTGTACTCCGGCGAGTCGGGCCCGTGCCCGGCGATCTTCCCCTCGTGACGGGAATGGAACGTCCCGCCGCCCATACCTGGGATGCGCAGCATGAAACTGGTGATGTGCCGCCGGTTCACGGCCCGCTGCATCGCGGCGTCGAAGCAATCGAAATTGACCTCCGCCCGCGGCGGGTCGGTGTCGCTGATGAACTTGATTTGAATCGGATCGTAGGGCGTCGGGTTGTACGGGCTGATGCGATGGTCGGAGAAGCTCTGCATGTACTTGTCGCACACCACGCGCCGGTCGGCTTCGTCGCGAATGCCGTGGTACCGGTAGACGGTGCCCAGCGACAGCCCGAAGGCGCTGTGCGTACGAGGCTCCTCCGGCAGGGTGAAGTCCCACACGTGCAGTCGCAACGGGACGGACGCCGAGAAGCGCTCGGCCGACAGCGTCACGGCGCCCCTGTAGTCGCCGGCGATCGCGGTCTGTGGCACGTGCACGAGAATCCAGATCGGCTGATTCGTGCCCGCGGGTACGTCGAGCGGCTGGGTCAGCGGCGGCAACGGGTCGGGCCAATCGTCCGCCACGCCCATGGCGTCGGTGGGAACCCGCACCGCCAGGTAGTCCACGCGGAGCAGCTCAATCTCGCTCTTCGGTATCTTCGCGCTGCCCGGGCCATCCAGATCGCCGATTGAAACCGTCAACCCGACCAACGGTCGTTCCGGTCGCACCACAAGTTGAGCCGCCTCAAAATCGTTCCGAGCCGCCTCCAGCGTGACCGTCGTACCACTGGGCCGCGGCACGGGCCGATCCCGCGACACCTTCCGCGTCGCGTCGCACCACCATAGCTTCACCTTGTCGCCGGCTGGCAGCGACTCACCATAATCAGCGGCGTACAGCACCGACACCTGGCCCTGCCGGTTGCCCCTGGAAACCGGCTCGGGTGCGGGTAGTGTGACCGCGGTCTGAGCCCTCGCGGTCGCTTGCCCCACCGCTGCCGTCAACATCATCCCCAAGCTGATCGAAAACCTGACGCCCATGAGCAACTCCTTCGCGTGCTGAGATGAACGCGGCACACCTCCGAGCAGCGACATCCACGTCCTCAACCGGGTCGCTGCCCACCGGCGGAACTCGCAGATCATACCATAGCGCCGCCGGACTTGCTTCCCAACCACCTTGAAGCGGCCCGTTGCACCGATGCGCCAGGGCGACTACGCTGTTTGCTGAGAATGCCCGGAGTCATTGCGAAGCGCCGCTCTTGTGATCGGAAGGCCGCGCGGGCTGAAGCCCGCGGCTCGTCCTTGGCGCGTAATCGCGCACGGTTGTTTAGACCGCGCGTGAAGTCAGGGGACGCAGTCAAGTGACGCCTCGCGAGACAGTCCTGGCCGCCTTCCGGTTCGAGGAGACCGACGTTGTTCCCTACTGGCTGCAGTGGGACCCGGCCCTGGAGCCGGGCTTGGATGAGTACTACGGCTCGGCGTCCTGGCGCGACGGGATCGTGCAATACGTGATCGGAAAGCACGTCGGGCACATTACCGAGCCGCTCGGCGACGGGCGGGACCGCGACGCCTTCGGCACGGTCGTCAGGACCGGCAACATCCTTCACGTCGAAGAACCCGTCCTCCCCGAGCCGACCCTTCAGGGTTATCGCTGGCCCGAGCCCCAGGACCTCGTCGATTGGGAAGAGCTTGCACGGGCTTACTCCGAGCAACCGGCCAGTTTCCGGCTCTGCGGGATGGCGATGGGGCTCTTCGAGCGCGCCTGGCTGATGCGGGGATTCGAGAACATCCTGGTCGATGTACTGCTGAATCCTGAATTCGTGGAGGAACTGCTGGATGGAATCCTGGATATCCATCTGAGAATGATGGACTTGATCGCAGCCCGGGTCCCGATCGATGCTTACTTCGGCGGGGACGACTGGTGCGACCAACGAACGGTTCTGATGGGGATCCGCCACTGGCGCAGGTTTTTCAAGCCGCGCCTGGCCCGGATGATCGCCCACTGCCACGAGTTGGGATTGCCGTACGTGCTGCATTCCTGCGGGAACGTGTCCCCCCTGGTGGACGACCTGATAGAAGTGGGCCTGGACGGCCTGGAATCACTTCAGTCCGAGGCGACGAACGTGTATAAAGTCAAACGCAAGGCGGCGGGCAGCCTTGTGCTGATCGGGGGGATGGGCGTGCAGCGCATCATTCCGTTCGGAACGGCCGAGGAGGTCCGGGCCGAGACGGAGCGTTTGATCGCCGAGCTGGGTCGCGGCGGCGGCTACGTGCTCGCGCCGTCTAAGCCGCTCCCGCCGGAAACGCCGATCGCTAACGCCGTCGCCTTCATCGAGACCGCCCGCCAGGAAAGGACACAAGCATAGGGAAACGGGCGGACAGAGAGCGTGAGAGGAGGAGACGGGGAAAGGCGGGAGATAGAGAGACCGAGGCATAGAGAGATACGGAGAAAGGGAGATCGACCGCGCCCCAGCGTTTAGCCGCGACCCGAAGGGGAGCGCGTGTCTTCTCCGCATCTCTGGGTTTTCGCAGATAATGATCTCAACGGCAAACGCCCCCGTCCCGGGGTCATGGAGCGTATCATGAAAGACAGTGAACTCTCAAGACGTGACTTGTTGGCCCAGACCGCCCAGGGTGCAGTTGCTGCTTCCGCGACCAGTGGCGCAAAGAGCGTGTCAGCGGCTTCCGCGCCCGCCGACGGCAAGACCGATCGCGGGCATCAACGACTGTCACTCGACCAGCTCCGCGGGTGGGAATCGCTCGGTTACGGAATGTTCATCCACTTCGGGATGAGCACGTTCGTCGAAGAAGAACTGCCCGACGGGAAGGCCCCCGCCAGCACCTACGCCCCGGACCGTCTCGACGTCGATCAGTGGATCGCCGTCGCCCGCGACGCCGGCATGAACTACGCGGTCCTGAGCGCCAAACACACCGCCGGCCACTGCCTCTGGCCCAGCAAACATACCAGTTGCACCGTGGCCCACAGCACCAACCGAACCGACGTCTGCGAGAAGTTCGTCGAAGCCTGCCGGAAACGCGGTGTAAAGCCCGGCTTCTACTACTGCTCGTGGGATAACCACCACCGCTTCGGAAGCCGAACCCCATCGGACCCCGATGTCGGGTGGTGCTCGGGCGGATACAACTTCGCCGAGATGGAAGGCGAAACCCACGCCGATCCGAAAGCCAAGCTGCCCGCCTTCATCAGCTCGCTCTATCAAAGCTTCCAGACGGCCCAGGTCACCGAGCTCCTGACGCAATACGGCCCGATCGCCGAGACCTGGATCGACATCCCCGGCATTCTGGGAAGAGGATACCGAACGTTCCTCTACGAGTACATCGCCACGCTCCAACCCGAGACCGTCATCATGATGAACAGCGGTATCGGTACGGGCGAGCAATACAACGTTGATTACGCGTGGCCTTCCGATCTCATTGCCATCGAACGTCGGCTCCCCCCGCCCTGTGGATACCAGAAGTGGCGCACGATTGAGGGCAAGCAGTATTACCTGCCGGGGGAAGTCTGCGACCCGATAGGCAAGCAATGGTTCTACGTCCCCGGCGACGACGCCCGCGGCGATGACGAGTTGCTCAAGCAGTTTCAGATTTGCCGGGAACGAGGTGTCAATTTCCTCCTCGACGTCCCGCCCGACAAGCACGGCCTCATCCCCGACAACTACGTCCAGGCCCTGATCCGTCTCCGTAAGAATGCCAACACCTGACAGCCCGAAAAAGGGACGTCCTACTTCTTGCTGGGGCGGCGTACGTTGATCGACTCGCGAGTCAGACGGACAGTAAGGAGCCGCAGGCTTGAAGCCTGCGCGGCCTTGCGGCTTCCTGGCCCAACCCTTTGTCAATCCGCGCCTTGCGCGACGCTGCCACGCTGCGGGTTGACAAGGGCCCGCCATTGACCTAGGAGTATGCGTCAACATTGAGACAGCCCGGTTCACGTTTACGAGTCGAGGCACGTCCAATAGTCTCCGCGGGGGAGAGCGTTGCAGGTTCTCCAAGTACAGTTTGGGCGCAATCCGGCCGGGACGACGGACGATAGCGTTTACTGAGACTGGTTGGAGGAGGATTGGACAGCGTGAGAAAGTCGGCCACCGGTCCGTGCGTTGTCGCCCTATTGGCTGTGGTGACGGTACCCGCGTTGACGCAGACCATCGCGATTCTGAACCGGGATTCCCAGGTGATCACCAGCAAGCGTTCCGGCGATGCCTGCAATGATCCGGACGGTCTCCACGGTCTACTCGCGCATCGAGACACCGTGCCGAACCTGCTGACCAACCCCGGATTCGAGGAAGGCAATAACGACTGGGACAGCATACCTGGCCGCGATTTGCCCGTGACGTTCGTGATCGGCGACAGCGAGCCAAGAACGGGTAGCGGCTTCGCCGGGGCGCTAGGCTGCTTGACCAAGACTGAGCGGGGAGCATCCCAGACCGTGAGCGTGGATGACGCGAACATGTGCGGGCCCGGTGAATACGACCTGACGCTGTCCGGCTGGCTATGGGTTCACTATGCGAACGTGACCAACCCGTCTTACGAAAGCTGCGTGGAACTGCAACTCTGGGTCGATGGCGAGGATCAAACGGGTACTCGCCTGAGCTCGCTCGACCACCCGGACCCGCCTGTGGGGACCAAAGCGAACGGCTCCTACTACACTTACCACGTTACTGCATGGTCAGGAACAGTCAACACCTCGGTCGAGGCGAGATTACTCCTCACCGCTGACGGCAGAGACGGCAGGAGCGGCGTGCCTATACCTAACTGGGGTGTTGTCTTAGGGGATGACCTCTGGCTCACCGCGCATTTCCGGGTCTGCCCTCACGATCCGGTCTTCGACTTCGACGACGACGGCGACGTGGACCAGGACAACTTCGGGGTCATGCAGGCGTGCATCAGCGGCCCGGGGAGCGGGCTGCGGCCCGGCGCGGATTGCGCTTGTGCCGACTGGGACGACGACCTCGACGTTGATGACGCAGATCTGGAGGCGTTCGACGCCTGCGCCAGTGGTCCGGCGATCACGGCCGATCCCACCTGTGATGATCCTGAGGCGGACCGCCTTCTCATGGTCTGCAATTTGACAGAAACCTTGTCGACAAACATGCTCGCAAAGCGCGCTCATGTCTCGCCGTAAGGCTTCAAAGCCTGCTGCTTTCGCCCGCGGAAGTCGATGACCCGATGTCAGCACGCGCGGTTCGTTCCCCGTGGCCGGCGTGCCCGGTCCGGATCGGGTGCGTGACAGTTCCGGCGGGGACCTTCGGGCGGAGAAGGGGACGGCACCT
>CAZOIA010000097.1:0-21662 GCA_964579675.1 uncultured Planctomycetales bacterium
AGGTGCCGCCCCGCTGCCCGCCCGAAGGTCCCCGCCGAGACTGTCATGCACCCGCTGAACGTTCTCTCGCCCCCGCCCGCGGGCCCTTGCCAACCGTGATCCGCCTGGCCGGGTGCGGGAGAGGATCAACAGGTCAAGTGCAGGGCGGCGGCCACGGCCTCGCCTCGCCGGCAGCGTTCGTTATAGACCTCCACGGCCCGCCCGGTCGGCATGCACACCGCTTCGATGCCGGCCTGCTTCAGGCAGGTAAGCGTTTCCCGGGGCACCTTCAGGTACCCGTATGCTCCTTGCCCAACCACAAGAACCTTTGCACAAGCCTCCAGCACCGCGGCCAAGTCACCCGGCGCGAGCGTATGCCCCTCGGCACGCCGCCAGTTGTCGCTGACTCCGCTGGGCAGAATGACGACGTCAGAAGTGTACGTCCGGCCATCGATCTCGATGCCGCCAAAGCGGTAGGCGCCTATCCTGGGTTGTGTGCTCATTTCCCGGCCCTTCATTCGGATCGCCGGCTCGGGACTACGTACAGTACGACACGCCCTCGCGCGCATGTAAAGAAACGAGGGATCCCGCTTGTTCTCTGCTTCTCGGTGCCTGGGACGATCAATCCGGGACCACGCGGTAGACCTGGTCGTGCTCGCGGGCGTGCTCGACGACCTGCACCCCGACGTTGTCGCCGACCTTCGCTGACTGCACCGCCGCGTGCTCGATTTGCATCGAGTCGATCTTCTGGGTGAAGTCCGAGCTATGGCCGACGATGTGGATCGTATCGCCGACGTTGAGCTGCCCGTCGGTGATCTCGAAGGCCGCGACCTTCGCCTTGCCGAAATAGTGAGTCACTTTCCCGATAAGCTGTTCGGCCATGGCCAATCTCCTTACGCTGCGGATGGTGAACTGACAGGCGTATTATACCGTTGGCCCCACGACGGGAAACCGAATGGCCAGCCGCGGGCAATCATGCCCCCCGAGTAGGGGATGGCCACGTGTGGTCGCGCACGACCATTCAACCCCTAACGGTGGCCAGTCCGCAGGCCTTGCGCACGTCGCGCATCGTTTCGGCGGCGACGGCCCGGGCCCGCTGGCCGCCGTCGGCCAGGACGCGCTCCACCTGATCCGCGTGGGCGGAAAGCTCATCGTAGCGCTTCCGGGCCGGGCCGAGCGCGTCGAGGAACAACTCGAACAGCCTTTTCTTCGCCTCGCCGTAGCCCGTGCCGCCCGCACGGTAGCGGTTCTCCCAGTCGGCGACCTCATCCTCCGACGCCAGGCAGCGGAGCAGGGCCATCACGTTGCAGTTGTCGGGGTCCTTCGGGGCCTCGACCGGCGTCGAGTCGGTCACGATCGACATGATCCGCTTGTGGGCCTCCTTCTCACCGCCGAATAGCTCGATCGCGTTGTCGTAGCTCTTGCTCATCTTCCGCCCATCGATCCCGGGCACCACCGCGACCGCTTCGCGGATCAGGGGCTCGGGCCGCACGAGCACGTGACAGTCAAACGCCTGGTTAAACTTGCCCTGGATGTCCTGGGTGATCTCGATGTGCTGCTTCTGGTCCTGCCCGACCGGCACCAGGTGCGAACGGTAGATCAGAATATCCGCCGCCTGCAGCACCGGGTAGGCGAACAGGCCGTTGTTCGGCGCCAAGCCCTGGGCAATCTTGTCCTTGTAGGAATGGCATCTCTGCAGCAGGCCCATCGGCGTGACGCAGGACAGAATCCAGGCCAGCTCAGTGACCTCCGGCACGTCGGACTGGCGGAAGAAGACGGTCCTCGCCGGATCGAGCCCAAGTGCCAGGTACCCCACCGCCACCTCGCGGGTGTACTCCTCGACCAGCTTGCGATCGTTGAGGCTGGTCAGGGAGTGGTAGTTCGCGATGAAGTAGAAGCACTCGTGCTCGGCCTGCAGCTCCAGTTGGGGGCGCATCGCCCCGCAGTAGTTGCCCAAATGCAGTTTCCCCGATGGCTGAATACCCGATAATACGCGCATGATGACAGACCTGCAAAAGAATCCCACTAGACGCCAGCGACATACTTGAGGATGAAGTTGGCTGGCGGCCCGATCAAGTACATCAGAATATTGAATTTCGTGAAGTTCCCGATCAAGACCAGGCCCAGAATGGCGAACGGTCCGTAAGGCATCGTTTGTACGAACTGCTGCTGCTTCTCGGGACGCATAAGCTGGAGCGTAATATGAAACCCGTCCAGCGGATAGAGGGGGAGGCAATTGAACACCGTGAGACCCACATTGATGATGACGGCCCAGAAGCACATCTGGCCCAGCACGGCGAGGAATCGTACCCCCTGTTGCGACGCCCCCAGGGCCATTTGATCGGCCGCGTAGTATACGCCTCGCAGCAGGAGCGCGAACAGGACCGCCTGTACAAGGTTGCTCGCGGGCCCGGCGGCGGTCGATACCAGAATGCCCCGGCGGCGATCGTCGAAGTTGAGCGGATTGATTGGCACCGGCTTGGCCCAGCCGATCGGAGCGAACAGCAGGCAGATTGTCCCCAGCGGATCCAGGTGCATGAGCGGGTTCAGTGTGCACCGTCCGAGCCGATACGCGGTCGGATCGCCCATGCGGTACGCGAAGTAGCCGTGGCAGAACTCGTGGACCGTCAGGGCGAGCAGGACGATCGGCATGCGGATGAGCAGCTTGACAACAAAATCCTGGTCGAACAAGGCCTTGGCTTCCGTAATGCTTGCGGTGGGCCTGGGATCAGCGGCGACCCCGCCGGTCACGCCATCCAATCCTAGCCGATCCGCCCGCAAAGGCAAACGCCCGAGGGTCCGTGGGCCGGGATTCCCGAGCGGGCGGGGAACGAGAAGTGCGCGGGGGCGAAGGTCCTCGATGTGAAAACGTGTGAAAGTGGGAAAGTGACAACATGACGACGTGTCGGCAACGATTGACGGCGACGGTAGCCGGGCACCCGCGCCCGCCACCGGATGAAACTGAGGTGTGTTCCCGCGCTGCTTTCTCACGTTCTCACGTTATCACGTTCTCACTTTGTCCGGCGCCAGGGCAGGCATAGCGTCCACGCCGAGGGTATAATTCGCGATCCGGGGTCGCAAAGGGAGTCTCCTGCATGTCCGACATCAAGCTTCCGCCGCCCGCCAGGCTTCCCTTTGATATCTTCATCGTGCCCGGGTCGCACTTCGATCTCGGGTGGGTGCTGCATGCGGACGGGTCGCTCGCGCTCGGCGATCACATCATCCACGAAGCAATCGAGTTAATTCGAAACAGGCATCCGGAGTTCCGCTTCACGATCGAGTACGTGCTGTTCCTGCGTCATTTCCTCGAAACGTTCCCGGATTATCGCCCGGTCGTGCGGGAGATGCTGCACGACGGCCGGCTCGAGGTCTGTGCGACGACGACCGGCGCGATGGAGCAGATTCTCGACGGCGAGGCGCTTGTTCGACAACTCACACACGGGATCCGTTGGCTGCAGCGTGAGCTGGATTACACACCTCTCTGCGCCCAGCACACCGATCTGCCTGGCCACACGATCCAGATGCCGCAGGTGCTCGCCCGGTGCGCCATCCCGTACATCGCTTATAGCCGCTACCGCCCGCCGTGCCCGCTGCACTGGTGGGAGGCGCCGGATGGCTCACGTGTGCTGGCGTGCAACCACGTCCAGCACTACGAGTGGGGCCGGGTCCTCCGCCGCGACCTGGCCTCGGCCGAGCGCGCCCTGCTCGATTACCTGACGGGTGAATTCCGCGAAATCTGGCCTGCCCCCCAGGTGCTCATGCCGGAGGAACGCGACCTCGATTGGGTTGAGCCAAGGGTGTGCCAGAACGTCCGCTTGTGGAACGAAACTCACGGTGACGTGGCGACGATGCGACTCGCGCTGCTCCGCACGTTCTTCGAGGCGGTCCGGACCGACGGGTTGCCGGCATATCGCGGCGAGGCCCCGTACGGGTTCTATTCGATCCCGGCATTTGAGCCTCAGACCTACCAGCAGTGCCGAATCGCGGAAAACATGCTGGCGGCGGCGGAACGGCTGGCGGCCCTGCGCCGGCTGGAGGGGCTCGGGGCGATCGAGCCGGGGCGTATCGAAGCGGCATGGGAGGATCTGTTCTGGCCACACGACCACAACATCGCCGGTCAGGACGGGCCGATCAACGACGCGGTCCGCCTTCATCGGGCCCGGCGCGCGCGGGTCGCCGCCGAGGGTATCCTAAGAGAGGTTGAGAGTTCCTATTTGTTCCATGTGAGGTCGGATGCGCGGCTGGGCAGAGCTTTTCTGGTGTTCAATCCGTTGTCGTGGCGGCGGGGCGGCGTGGTCGAACTGCGGATGGAACTGCCCGGGCCGGGCGTTGAGGGCCTCGAGGTGGTTGACGCCGACGGCCGGAGCTGCCCCACCCAACTGTTGAGCACCGAGCGAGCCGACCAGGACCGAATCGACTATCAACTGGACGACCCGGACCAGGCCGAGTCTCAGGCCCGCCTCGCTTTCGTCGCCACTGATGTTCCGGCGACCGGATACAAGGTCTTCTACGTTCGCAAGGCGCGATCGCCCCGGCCCCCGGCAAGCCGGGCATCACCGACGCTGCTGGAGAACGACCACTGGAAGGTCGAGCTGGACGCCGGGCGCGTGCGGGCGATCACCTGCAAGCGAACCTCTCGGGTATTGGCGGCCGACGGGTTCTTCTCGGTCGTGGCATTGGAGGACCTTCGCGGCAACCTGGAGGACGGATACGATCCCTGGGACCCGCGCGAGAACGCACCCAATTACACCGGGCGCCAGTGGGCGACCGAAATCGATCCGGCGGCGGTGGAGGTTGTCGAGCACGGTCCGGTGCTCACGCGACTGCGCATCGGAAGTGAATTGCTCGGTGGTGCGGTGATCCGGGAGATCGAACTGTACGATGTCCTGGAGACCCTGACGTTGCGGGTGTCGATCGATTGGCACAGTCACAAGTGCCGCCAGGCCCGCTTGCGCCTGCCCTTCAACCTTCAGCATCCCACGATCACGTACGAGACGCCGTTCGGCTCGGTGGTCTTTGGGCGGGACGAGATGCCGAACACCTATCGCGGGGACGGCACCCGTTGGGTTCAGAAATGGATCGATCTGAGCGAGCCGGACTTCGGCGTCACGATGTCGGCCGGTTGCTGTGCGGTCAACTTCAGCGGGGCGACGGTCTCGCCCCTGCTGGTCGCCACCACTTATTGCCGCGGCAATGCGTACTACTGGATGCACAACCGCGGGCGGCACGAGTTCGCCTTTACCCTCCATACCCACGACGGCAACTGGCACTGTCGGCGACACTACGGGATCGGCTGGGAGCAGTGGGCGCCTCTGCGCGTGGTGCGGGGCCAGCCCCGGCTGGTCAGTGTTCCGCACCGCGTGTGCCTGCCCGATCGGCGGGAGTATCTTCGCTGCGATCATCCGGCCATTGTGGTAAGCGCGTTCAAGACAAGCGACGACGGCGATGGGCACGTCGTGCGACTGTTCAACGTCACCGCTGAGCCGGTGACGACAGAGCTGCATCTGGGTATGGACGTTACCGGAGCCGCCTCGTGCGACATGAACGAGCGCCCGACAAGGCCTCTCGATTCCAACAATCGCGTCCTTCCCATATCCCTGGGCCCCTGCGAGATTGCCACGTATCGTCTGGAGTTGAGGCCGGGTGACTGAACGCGACCGTGTGCTCTCGAACCGCCGGGCGAAATACGCTATGGCACGAAGCCGACAAACGGACCCGAGATCACAAGAAGCAGCCCGGCCCGACCCGTCACCGGCCCGCCGGCGACTCCTGCCCCGCGCGCTGCCGCTAATCTTTCTGGTCGCCGTCACCTCCGCCTGCTATCTCAACGCTGACCACGAGGAGTTCCTTTTCGACTGGGGCGCCGGCGGCCTCGATGTCCGACTCCGAGAGCAAACGCTCGGGGAGGCTCTCGAATCGTTCTGGCAGGCACCTCACAAGCCGGGCGAGCAACTCTCGCACGTCAGCTTCGCCCTGAACTGCGCGCTCAACGAGGCGGTCGGACTCGACCGGTTCGAGGTCACCAGCTTCCTGATCGTCAACGTGATGATCCACGCGCTCAACGCCTGCCTGGTTTACTTCCTGGTGCGGTCGATGCTCTCTTTGGTGCAGCCCGATCCGCCGGTGACATCGTGGCTCCCCCTGGCAGCAGCCACCCTGTTCGCGGTTCACCCCATGCATGCCAGCAGCGTCGCTTACGTTCTGCAGCGCCGCGGCGTGCTGGCCACCTGTTTCTACCTGCTCGGTGTGCTCAGCTACTTGCGGGCCCGCAGGTGGCTCCCACGCGGACCCGACGTTGCTCCGGAGGGCCACCAGGCCCCACAAGGCGTCAGATCGAATTCCGTCTGGCCCTGGCCGCGCCTCGCCTGGGCCGCTGCGGTGCCGGTATGTTACTGGCTCAGCTTCAAATCGAAGCCCCTCGGGCTGACGTTGCCCTTTGCCATCCTTGCCATCGAGTTCTGTCTCCGGGCCCGGCATCGCCAGGGCCTCAAACGCTACCTGCTCGCGATGGCGGCCGGCTTGCTGTTGTGCACCTCGGGCATGTTTGTCTATCTCTGGTCGGAGGGGCTGTTCGACCCCGCCCGGTTGAGGATCCTGCCCTACGGGCCCGAGGGCCTGTGGGGACCGTGGGCCCATTTCCTCACCGAGTCGCGCGCGTTCGTCCATTACTGGAGTCTCCTGCTCCTGCCATTGCCGCAATGGAGCTGCATAGATCACAGCTTCCCCTTGTCCCGCACGCTTTTCGAGCATTACGCGGTGGTCGCGGTCGCCTTCCACAGCATCCTGCTCGCACTTGCCGTTGTCGCCGCCTTCAAGCGCTATACGCTCGCCGCCGTCGGCGTTTTCTGGTTCTACATCGCCCTGATCCCTTACCTGCTGCTTCCCCAGACGGAGTTGCTGGTCGAATACAAGACCTATCTTCCCTGCGTCGGCGTGGTATTGATCCTGGCCGAGGGGTTTCGTGTCATCCGGCGTCGCGTGCCGATGGCCCTGCAGGCACCGGTGGTTGTTGCCCTGGCGGCCGCCCTGATGTTTACCACCGTTCGCCGCAATGTCATCTACCGCAGCGCGATCAACCTCTGGTCCGACGCCGTCGAGAAGTGCCCGGATTACTATCGGCCGCACAACAACCTGGCCAACGCGCTGGTCAAACAAGGCCGGTTCGTGGAAGCCGTCGCGCACTACAACGAGGCGATCCGGCTCGCGCCGAGCGCACACCTTGCCCACCGCAACCTGGGGCTGGCCCTGGCCCGGCAGAAAAGATTCCAGCAGGCGATCCCGCATTACAGGAGGTCGCTCGAACTCAAGAACGACGACGCGGAAACCCATCGTGACTTGGCTGACGCTCTGGCCCAACTGGGTCGCGCCGACGAGGCCATTTCGCACTACAAGCGCACGCTGGCGCTTCGACCCGACCACGCGGAGGCACACCATAACCTTGCCAACGTCCTGCTCGGGAAACGCAATATTGCCGATGCGGTCCGACACTACCGCATGGCGCTGAAGGGTAGAGGCGATGACCCGGACGTGCGGTTGAACCTGGCCCGGGCCCTGGTCCTGCACGGCAAACCCGGCGAAGCCATTCCTCATTACCGCGAGCTGGTCCGCCTGAGGCCCGAGTCGATCGATGCCCGCAACGAGTTGGCCAACGCCCTGTTCCAGCAGGGCCAGGCCCAGGAAGCGATTGCACAGCTTGAAGCGGCGCTGCGGCTCCGCCCCGACTATGCCACCGGGCACTTCAACCTGGCCACCATCCTGCTCAAACAGGAGCGGATGACAGAGGCAATCGAGCACTACCGCCGGGTTCTTCAGCTCAACCCGGAACATGTCCGGGCCCGGGTCCATCTGGGTTTCGCCCTGTTCAAGGCGGGCAAGATCGACGAGGCCATCCGCGCATACCGCGAAGCGCTGCGACGCGATCCGCACGATCGCGCCGCCCGCGACGGTCTCGACGGCGCCCTGGCGGAACAGCCTGATCTTCCAACCTCAGCCCCCCGCCGGGAACGTAGTGCACCCTGGTCCGCTTCGCGCGGGGCCGACCCTTGAACTTCGGCGGCTCCGGGGTCATACTGTCGGGCCGCGTAGTGGCGGCCCGCCGTCACCTTGGCCGGTCCGCTTTCCAGTGGGAGCCCGTCGTGCCGAACAGTGACATCCGCCTGCTCGTACTGGACGTGGATGGGGTATTGACGGACGGGAGGATCCTGATCGACGATTCCGGCCGGCAAATGAGGTGCTTCCACATCCAGGATGGCCTGGGTATTCGGTTGTGGAAAGCAGCCGGCCGACAGGCCGCCATCCTGACCTCGAAGCGCTCCGAAGCGATCGTCGCCCGGGCCCGGATGCTCGGCATCGAGCTGCTCGAACAGGGCGCCGAGGACAAGCTTCCCGGGTTCCAGCGACTTCTTTCCGCCGCCGGCGTGTCCAACCAGGAGACCGCTTACATCGGCGATGACCTGCTTGATGCGGCGGTGATGCGACAGGTGGGTTATCCGATCGCCGTCGCCGATGCAGTGGACGAGGTGAAAGCACTGGCCCGTCACGTGACGGACCGGCCCGGTGGGGCCGGCGCCGTCCGCGAAGCCATCGAGCATCTGCTCAAGCGCGACGGTCAATGGCAGGCGGCCCTCCGGGCCCTCGGCGCGGATCGCTAGGGTCGCGGAGCTGAAATCCTACCCTGGAGAGGTGACCGGTGTTCAAGAAGATCATTCTTGCCGCGGCGACGTTCGCGATTGTCTGTGTCGCCTATCAGATTTATCAATGGCGGGACGACACGCTCCCGCACGTGCCCCGGGCCCGGTGGGCTGACGTGCCGCCCCCGGCATCAACGCGGGCTCCGGTCGCCACCCGGCCGGCTGATGCCGCTGACCTCGTGAACCGGGCGTTTACCATCCAAGACGCCAGGATCCCCTCGGGCCAGGCACCCGTCTTCCGAATGTACGACCGCCGGGGAAACGCCAGAATCATGTTTCGGGCCAGCGGATGGCAGCCCGTCAGCGACAACGAGTTTGAAATGGTCGAGCCCACCGCCCGGCTCCTTCTGCCGAGCGGACAGTTGGCCTACGTCCGCGCGGACCAGGGGCGGGTAACGGTCCAGAAAGGCGACAACAACAACCTGAACCCCAAGCGGGGTTGGTTCCGCGGGCACGTGAGCATTTTCATCGATCTGACCAAGCCCAAATGGCGCGAGGACAACCCGGAACTGGTGGAACCCGAGCAGCACGCCGAAGCGGTAGTCAAGATCTGGCTCGACGACGTCCGGTTCGATCTCGACCTGACCCGGCTCGAAAGCGATGGCCCCATCCTGCTCCAGAGCACCCGCGGGACGCTCGAAGGACGGGGGCTGACACTTATCTGGAATGAGGTCGACAACAGGCTCAAGTACTTGAAAGTCGCCGAGGGCAAACGGGCTACCCTTCACAACGTCGAGCTGGCCAGTCTGGCCCTGTCCGATGAGATGGAACTGGAAGACCAGCCCGCCGAAGTGACCTCCCCGGACGGGCGGCAGCCGCCGACGGGCACGGTCGCCGCTGTTGAGAGGCCGGTTGAGAAGCCCTCTGCCCGGCCTCGCGACGAGGGACTGGCCTTTCTCGAATCGGATGAGGAACCGGAGGAGCCACGGGAGAACCGCGTTGACACCTATCGGATCAGCTTCACCGGCAACGTAACAGCCGAGCAGAAGAAAGGGGTCAAGGCCGCCGGCCGGTTGACGGCCAGCGTCCTGGAGTTGCTGTGCGACCTCGGCCGCGAAGAGCGTGACGCCCTTGAGCAATCGCCCGCCACCCAGCCGTCCATCGCCCGGCGGGCAGCCCCGTCGCCCGGCACCGAAGGGGCGGCCATCCGGAGCCGGTCCACTGTCGAGTTGCACTGGACAGGCCCGCTCGAGATCACACCGGCCGAGCTTGACCAGAAGCCCGTACCGGCGGCGGTGAACCGTGTTCACGTCCTGGCCAGGGGCTCGCCGGTCAGGCTTAACGATCGCGACGCTGGCGACGTCGCCTGCCTGGAACTGGAATACCACGCCGAGACCGAGCGGCTCTGGCTTCGGGGCTCGCCGGACCAGTTGGTGACCCAGCGGTCGGGCCCCCACCAGCAACTGGCGGGCGAGCGGATCTACGTTGACAAGCAGGCCCGGCTCGTGCGGGTTGAGGGACCGGGCCGCCTTCTCGACCGCAGAGCGGACGGGGACGACGCGGCGTTGGCCGCAATGATGACCGGGGACGCCGCCTCGGCGGCAGACGAGAACCAGCCGAATGTCAAGATCACCTGGAGCCGGTCGGTGCAAATCCAGTTCGGCATCTCCAGTACGGGGCAGCAAACCCTCACCCGCGCTTCACTGATTCCCAAGGGGGCGTACCTCGAGCATGCGGTATTCGACGGCGACGTGACGTTCGCCGAGCCCGGGCGATCGATCACCGCCGACCACGTTGATGTAACGTGCAAGGCGCCCGACCCGGCCACCGGAGCCGCCGATCAGCGGGACATGATCGTAGCCGATCGCATCCTGGCTGCGGGCGGCGTGCACATGACACGCCAGGCGGGCGAGGCGGTTGAGCACGTTTCTTGCGATCGACTCGAAGTGGATATGACGCTCGATGATACGGGGCGGAACGTGCCCAAGGTGGGGCGGGCGTTTGGCCACGTGGTCGCCCGGCAGGTTGACCGGCCCGGCCGGCGCCCGACTGGCAAGGCCCCGGTCCGCGAAATCCGGGCCGAGGACGAACTGGTCATCGAAATGGCCTCGGTGCCCAAGACGATCACCGACGCTGAACGTAAGCGATACCAGGCCAAGGCCAGGCAACACGGTATCGAACCGGGCTCCCTGCAGTGGACCACCTTTGAACAGAGGCTCCGCGATCGGCGCAAGATCATCACTACCCGGATGCTCGCCAAAGGCGAGGTCGCCGTGCATGACCGTGAGCAGGAACTCGACCTTGCCGCGGCCTTGCTCGATTGCACATTCGGGCGGGCCGAGGACATCCGCCGGGCACTGATCCACGGGAGTGAGGATAAGCCGGCGTACGTGGACCTCGAGGGTTTCTTCATCCGAGGGCCCCAGATCAGCATCGACATGACCACGCAGTCGGCGGAGGTCCCAGGCGCGGGTACGCTGCGGTTCCTGAGCAAGCAGGACCTCGATGGGCGGCCCGTGGATGAACCGATCCCGGTTGCCGTCACGTGGGAAGACCGCATGCTGCTCCAGGGCCAGAAGAACGTCGGCCGGTTCACCGGGGCCGCCCATGCCGTTTCCGAGACCCTCACGCTGGATTGCAACGAGCTGCAACTGCGGTTCGAGGACCTCCCCAGGCCCGCCCCGGCATCCACCACCCGACCGGCGGGGCCGGACCCGCGGTGGATCGTCGGGCCCATCCTTGACTCACTCCGGTCGGCTCCACACGAATCGACGACCGGCCGGGTTACGCAACGGGTGCGCAAGCGCTTGGCTTACCTGCACGCGGTGGGCGATGCCGTTATCCAATCGACGGTCCACAATGAAACGTCCGAACCGGGCCCCGGTCCCGTCGCCCGGTGGTTGACGCGACTCTTGCCGGGAGCGGTGCCGCCGGCGGCGGGAAGCCCGCGCTTGTCCAGCCGAATCCGTCTGGCCGGACCTCAGATCGCGATTGACCTGGTGAACGAGCACCTCGGGGTCGAAGGGGCCGGCAACCTGTTCATCGAGGACTATCGCTGGTCAAAGACCCGCCGGCCCGCGCGTTCCGGGGCATCCACCTCGAGCCTCCTGGGCAGCGCGTCCGCCGCCTCCCTCGACCGCATCGGTCCCTCTCAGACCTTGTTTGAATGGCAGAATTCAATGCTGTTCGTGAACACCCGCAACCTGGCCGTCTTCGAGGACCACGTCGATATGACTCACTGGGCCGGCTCGAAGATGGCCGAGCTGGATCAACTGGCGGCCGCGATGAACATTGACCCCGACCGGCTCCGCAGACTCAAAGGGCGCCAGGCCGGTTTAACCTGCGGCAATCTGCTCGTCGAGTTTGAGCGCGGCCAGAGAGAGAGCCAGTCGGGATCCTCGCCCCTGTCACGGGCAACGCGCCTCAAGAGTTTCCAGGCCTTGGGCCGGGTCCGACTCGAAGAGGGTAACCGGTTCGTCATCGGCACAAAGGTGACCTACAGCAGTGATACCGGGGTTGGGCAGGTCATCGGCTCACCACAGTTGCCCGCCAAGCTGTATGTGCTGGACGAGCGCACCGGCCAGGCGCGCCGGTTCTCGGTGGATACCTTTGAATGGGACCAGAGAACCGGGCTCCTTCGGGCCAGGGATCCACGCGGTCTGGCAACGAGCAAGTAACCGGCTCTGTGCGCGCGTGCGTGCACTTCGCGGGTATTGGCGCGACAACGATCCGCCCGGCGGCGCAACATCGCGCCGCCCGCGTGACGCGCATCGGCCGGTCGCTCGCTCACCATTGCCCGTGCGACTTTGCCGTAAGGCAATTTTTTTCTAAAGGCGCTTGCCTTGGCGCCCGGAGACCTAATAATTGAACAGAGGACCAGTAAATCGTGGCGGGCACGTCCCAGAGCCGCGAGGAATTGACAAACTGGACAGGAGTTGATTGTCATGAGGCTGTTCAAGGACGCGCGCACGTTTCGTAATTGCCAGGGCGGCCACGTGCGTCGCGTATCCTGAACCACGATCGAGATTCGCGTAAAGGACATAGCCCCTGCGGCGGCGATCTGTCCATCTCCCCACGCCGTCATCAGCGCATCATATCCGAGAGGCTCGATCGTGAATGAGTGAGCAGATTCGTTCTCATACTGAGTCACGACGTCCCGACCGAAGCGCCGAAACGTGACAGAGGGCGTTCTGCGCCCGGGCCGACGCTTGTTTCGAGGCAGGCAAGTGCACCCGCCGGTGACCGGGCAGAGGAGGGGCTGCTTTCCGACGGGGGAGAAGTCGCGGGGCGTGGGTGATTGCCGAGAGGTGATCACCCCGGGCGAGCGGTCCGTTGGTCTCCGGGCCGACGGACGTGCGGGGAATGGAGGGGGCAGCGTGGTGGAGTCGCCGCTCGTTCCGCGGAGAAACGACCAGTCGGCTCCACCCGGCTTCATCCTTCTTCCCGTAGGACGCCGGGAGGACCACCGGCGTCAGCACCAGGAAGGCCGCGCGGGGGGCTGCGCGGCCTTCCGATTTTCGGCGCGGGTTTTCAACCCGGGCGATTCATCCCGGCGACACCAAAGCACCAGCAAAGCCCGGCGTGGCCTTCGCCGCTCATTATCCACCATTCAGGATTGCGGCTGCTCGATCCGCCAGGTTCCGTTTTTACGGATCACGCGGCGGTAGAGCGTGTCGCGCTCGACGGGGACCCCGCCCGCCTCGACGATCAGCCGCTTGAGCCGATCCACCGACAGCTCCTGGCGCGTTGCGCCGCTGCCCCGGCGCTTCGTGATCTCGTAGTGGACCACCGTCCCGTCGATGTCGTCCACGCCCCAGTTCAGGCTGACCTGGGCGAGCTTGGGAGTCTGCATGACCCAGAACGCCTTAACGTGCGGGATGTTGTCCAGCATGAGCCGGGCCGTCGCCAGCGTGCGGAGGTCATCCAGACCGGTGGGTCCCGGCAGGTGAGCCAGCTCGCTGCCGGCCGGGATGAACGACAATGGGACGACGCAGTTGAAATGAGCTTTGCACCGGGCCAGCGACACGTCCTGATGCTCGCGGAGTTTGATCAGGTGAGCGATCCGCTCGGTGGGCTGCTCGATATGTCCATAGAGCATCGTTGCGTTCGTGAACAGCCCGAGTTCGTGCGCGGCACGGTGCACCTCGAACCAGCCCACCTGGCCGACCTTGTTCCTGAAGACTTCGTCGTGCACCCGATCGTCGAAGATCTCCGCCCCGCCGCCGGGCAGGCTGCCCAGGCCCGCTTCGATCAGTTGCTCGAGCACATCGCGAATGGAGCGTTTCGGCCTGCTGATCCGCGCGAAGTGGATGATCTCGATTGCGGTGAACGCTTTGATGTGCAGGTTCGGGCAGACCCGGCGCAGGCGCCGGCACATGTCGAGGTAATACTCGAACGGCAGTTTCGGGTGCAGGCCGCCGACGATGTGCACCTCGGTGGCTCCACGATCCGCCGCCTCGGCCGCCAGTTCAACTATCTCTTCGAGCGTCAGTTCGTAGCCGCCGTCGTCCAATTCGCCTTGGACGGCGGCATGTGACGAGGCAGACTTGACCGGTCCACCCTTCGGGTAGGGCCGATAGAACGAGCAGAACTTGCAGCCCAGCACGCAGTAGTTCGTGTAGTTGATGTGCCGGTTAATGTTGTAGTAGGTCGTCCGTCCATGCAACCGTTCGCAGACCAGGTTCGCCAACTCGCCCAGCGTGTGAATATCCGCCGAGGCGTAGAGCCGAACACCGTCCTCGTAGCTGAGTCGCTCGCCGGCGTGCACCTTGTCAGCGGTTTCCTGCAGATCGGTCGCGGGTTTCGCGGGCACGGGTAGTACCTCTCAGGGGCTATTCTATACGAGCCGCCGCAAACAGGAAGCACTCGCCGCTCTCTCACTTGCCGGGAGACCCGAGAAGCCCCTTCCTCAGCATGAAATCGAACGGTTTGCTCGCCCAACTGATCGGCGTTGCGTCGAATGCCCAGACGGCCGGCGACCACGCGTGGTACTCCGACGGCCTGTAGACCGGGAACGGTTTTGTGCCGCGCGGGCGGATAAGCACATCAGCCGGTGCTTGCCCGCCAGCGATTGTGGAGTCAGAAGGCAACAGGAGGATCTGCCACCTGAACAGATCAACCGGCGGCAGCACATAGGGTGCGGGCTCAGCCAGTATTCCGAGCCGGCTCGCCCCGCTGGCCTGAAGGTGTTGCAGAGTGCGTGCCGCCTGGGTCCGGCTGGTCTCCGGCGAACTGTCCCGGACGAAACCCGCGAGGTAGCCACCTCCGGGCAGTGCCGTCGTCAGAACGAGAAAGGCCACCGCCACCCATCGCCGCCCGCGCGTTTCCAGGTATCGCCGGGCGGTCACCACCGCGGCAATCGCCAGCGCCACGTCGGAGAACAAGGCAAACCGGCCGTACTCACCCGGTTGGCCGGCAGCAAAGGCTGCAAACTGCACGAACACCAGGATCGCAGGTGCTCCCAGAAGCCAGCCGGTCCCGATCATCGCGTCGGGCGCGGCAGCCCTGTCGTTTTCGGCCTCCTGGTGGTCCGGACGGCACCCCTTGATGCCAAGGGCGATCGCGCCGACGGCACCGACCACGGCCAATACGATCGACGTCCCTTCACCCACCTGCCGAAGCGCGTTTGGTAATGCCTCCTGCCAGGGGCCCAACCTGAACATCGCCCGCGTGTTGGCCAGGTTCGACCGGAGCAGGTCCCGGTTGACCAGCAGGTTGACCAGTACGTAGGGGTTGGTGACGAAGTAGACAACCCCGCCGATGCCCACCCCGACGAGCGTCTTGACGATCCGCTCGGGCCACGATTGCCGCCGCATGAGCGTCATCACGGGCAGCACAACGAAGACCGGCCAGGCCGACAGCACCATGCCGAATGCCGCCCCCCACAGGCACGCGGTCGCGATCCACCATCCCCGGCGGCCTGTCTCGACGTACCGCATGGCCGCCATCACCGCCAGCAGCATGAGCACCACCCCGGGCAGATGCGGCTTGGCCTCATGGGCCATGTTCACCACCACGGGCATGGCGATATAGAGTGCCGCCCCTGCCGCTGCGGCATTGACACAACCGCCCGTCAGCCGCCGCACGATCCAGAACACCGCCCACACGCCCACCACCGCCCACGCCGCCACGTATAGCCGCGCGACCACGTAAAACCGTCCAAACGCCTCCGGATGATCCAGGTAATACGCCAGGTCGGTCGTGAGCGCGATCGCACCGCATGCCGAGGCAACCTTGAGCGCCGCGCCGACCGGATAGATCCACAGGCCGCCGTATTGATACATCTTCGGATCGAGGTCACCCCGCCCCGGACGCATCCGCGCCAGGGCCATCATGGTGACCATCTCGTCCGGCTGGTGGGTGTAGAGCCGGTAGCGCCGCAGGATCTCCGCCCGCTGCTCGTCCGTCTCGTTTACCCGGATGATCTCACCGCGGTTGGCAAGCGGATCGACGTCCGCGTCGGCGCCGCGCGTCGGAGCCTCCGTGCGCTCGCCCGCCAGTCGTTGAATCTTCTCGCCCGACCACACCAGCTCGTCACCGAACAGATACCGGTCGATCTCGCGCGAGGGCAGACCCCAGGTGATCCCCGCGCAGAACACCGCTGTTGCCGCCACAAGCAGCAGCGACACGAGCAACCACGATCGCCCGTTTGCCGTCATGACTTGAGTCTACATCACTCAGCACCGGCTTTCACCACGGGACCGCCGAGGGCCAAGAAAAGGGGCATTCTCAATACTGTCCGGCACCGGTCTCGGGTGTTCGTCAGACCGCGGCTGAAGTCTTGCCATGTGGGCCAGCAGCTCCTTCTCGTGCGCCGGAGCCGCGAAGTGAAAGCAGATCATCTCGCATGTGCGCAGGGTCGGCTTCTCGCCGGTCCGCAGCGCGATCAGCAAGGCAGCTCCCCTCTTGTGAGAGTCGGCAGGTTCCGACGCCAATCGCCTGACTATCGAGGGCCGCTACCAGGCGCAATCAGAACGTGCACAGCAGGCCGCCGTCAGCGTAGATGGTGGTGCCGGTGATGTAACTGGCGTCGGGCCCGGCGAGGAACAGCGCCAGGCCGGCCATTTCCTCCGGGCGCGCCGCCCGGCGCAGGGGCAAGCGGTAACCTTCGACGTAATTCGCTTTGAACCAGTCGGTATCGAGCTCGCTGACGCCATCGTCACGGACGGACATCGGGGTGTCCACGAATCCGGGGGCAATGGCATTGACCAGGATGCCCCGGCCCGCCAGCTCGACCGCCAGGGCCCGGGTGTATTGCTTCAGCGCGCCCTTGGCCACCGCGTAACCCGAGCAACCCTTCTCAACGACCCGGTCGTGGACGCTGGTGACGTTGATGATGCGGCCCATGCGGTCGGGCATCATCGGGACCAGCGCCCGGACACAGTGCACCGTCCCGTAGAGCATGACGCGAATCGCCCTGTCCCATTCATCGAGCGGGGAGGTGATCGGATCGGCGACATAGGCGATCCCGGCGTTGTTGACGAGGATATGCACCCGGCCCCAGGCGTCGTGCAGTTCCAGCACGGCCCGATTGACCTGATCCTCTATCGAGATGTCCACCGGCATCGCCCGGTGCCCGTCACCGGTGAACTCCTTCACCGCCTCGGCCAGCACCTTCTCCCGCCGGCCGAAGATCGCCACCGTCGCCCCCTCCGCGGCGAACCGCTTGGCGATCGCCCTGCCGATCCCCGTGCCTCCGCCGGTTACCACCGCGTAGCGGTTCTTGAGAATCATCTCCATGTTCTCTTCAGGAGGGGTCTCGCTTCGGCAACAATGGTTGGATCATAACAGTCATCGGTTGACATGATACCAGTCAACAATCCAGTACTGTAACACCCGCCACGTCGATTCGCACCGGTCGATGATACTGCTTGACGGTCTCCATATTGATCGCCGCACCCAGGCCCGGGGCATCCGTGAGTCGAACCCTGCCGTCCGGGCCTGGTTCCAGGCAAGGTGTGCACAGTGATTCCGCCAGCGGCGAGCCGGACTGCGGGTATTCCAGGTACCTGAACGGCTCGACGCCCGCGAACACGTGCAGGGCGGCGGCCAGGCTCAGCTTGCTCTTGAAGGTGTGGTTGACGTAGCAGGCGCCGTGCCGCTGGGCGAGCTTGCGGGTCTCGAAGGCCGAGGTGATGCCCCCGATCCGGCCCGCGTCGATCTGAATGAACGAGACGCCGCCATGCAGCACCAGGTCTTCGGCCGCCCGGACGGTATTGGACCCTTCGCCGCCGGCCAGCTTGACGGGCGAGGCCTTCGCGAGCCGGGCGTAGGCGTCGATCGCATGTGGATGGAAGGGTTCCTCGAGCCAGGTGACGTTGAACTCGGCAAAGCGTTTGGCCCGCTCGAGCGCCGCCCGGTGGTCCTGCCCCCAGACACAGCCTGCGTCCACCATGATCTCCGCATCGGGGCCCATGCCCTCGCGGGCGGCCCGCACCAGAGCGACGTCGTCTTCCAGGTCGCCTTTGCCCATCGGCCCCCAACCGAACTTGGCCGCAGTGAAGCCCGCCGCCGCCAACGACGCTGCCCGCTCCCGCGTCTGAGCTGGGGTGTCGCCGAACAGCACCGAGCCGTAGGGCTCCTTCGGGTGCGTTTCCGCGTCGCCCAGCAACCGCCAGACCGGCTGGCCGAGATGCTTGCCCAAAGCGTCCCACAGGGCGATGTCCGCCCCCGCGTACGCGTGATGGATCTGCTCGAGGTCGAGGCCGCGACGCCACACCTTGGCCTGGAGGCGGCTAAGGTCATCCGGTGTGTCGAAGGCCTCGCCCAGGATCGTCTCGCGGATACTGACGATGTTGCTGTGTGATCGCGGGCAGCAGTAGGCCGCCATCGACACCAGCGGGGACGCGTCGCATTCGCCGAAACCCTCGATCCCGGTGTCGGTCCCGATCCGAACCAGCAGCGTGTCCTGTGTGCCGTCCGAGGCATCGACGATCTCCGGCAGAGCCAGGTAGTACAGGTCGATATCGGTGATTCGCATGGCGACAATGTCGCCGCTCGACCGCCATTCTGCAAGAGGTCGCATCGCCCCGAACGCTTGCCGGGGCGGGGAGGGTGCCCACGGCAAAGGAGCACCGCGCCAGAGCCCTTGATTCTGCCGGTTCCGGCCGTTATAGGGTGTTGCAAATTGGAACAACTCATTGCCTCGGACGGCCGGCAAGGGCGCGGCAGGCCGGAGAATGAGACGAGAAAGGAGACATGCGCGATGGCCAAGTCCTGTAACGTCGCTTTGATCGGTCAGGGTTTCATGGGGCGCACGCACAGCAACGCGTACCTGAAGGTGGGCAAGTTCTTCACGAAGCTGCCCCGGAATCCGGTGATGCACACCAGCTTCGGCATGAAGGAAGAGAGGCCGCGGGCCTTCGCCAAACGTTGGGGCTGGCAGAACTGGTCCGATGACTGGAAGAAAGTGGTGCACGATGACGAGATCGATCTGGTTGACATCGTCACGCCAAATTACATGCACATGCCGCCGGCGATGGAGGCGTTGGCGGCGGGCAAGCCGGTGGCTTGTGAAAAGCCTATTGCCGGCACGCTCAAGGACGCCCGGAGAATGGTCCAGGCGGCCAAGAAGGCCAAGGCCAAGACGTTCGTCTGGTATAACTACCGCCGTTGCCCGGCCGTCGCCCTTGCCCACCAGTTGGTCAGGGCGGGCAAGATCGGGCGGATCTTCCACGTACGCTGCATCTACCTCCAGGACTGGGGCGGGCCGGACACGCCGTTGCTGTGGCGGTTCCAGAAGAAGCTCGCGGGAAGCGGCGCCCACGGCGATCTGAACGCCCACGTCGTCGATATGGCCCGCTTCGTCACCGGGGACGAGATCGTCGAGGTGTCCGGGGCGATTGCCGAGACGTTCATCAAGGAGCGGACGATCCCGTCGGCGGGCCCGGCCGGTGGGATCGCCGGCGGCGCCCGGGGCAGCCGACGGAAGGGCAAGTCAGACGTGGACGACGCAGTCCTGTTCCTGGCCCGGTTCAAAAAGGGCGCCGTCGCCAGCTTCGAGTGCTCGCGCCTGGCCACCGGGTACATGAACCAGAACGGCATCGAGGTCCACGGCGACAAGGGAGCGATCCGGTTCCGCTTCGAGGACATGAACTACCTGGAGTACCTGGATAACACGGGTGATCCGAAGGTGCGAGGCTGGACGAAGATCATGTGCACCTCGGCCGGGAACCATCCGTACGTGGATGCGTGGTGGCCCGACGCCCACATCCTGGGCTACGAGCATGGGTTCATCAACCAGGCCGCCGACACCATGCTGGCCCTGGCGGGCCGCAAGCCGGTGGTCCCGATCCCGGACTTCGCCGACGCCTATGAGACCCAGCGGGTCCTGGAAGCCGCCCTGCTGTCGGCCAGGAGACGCTGTGCGGTCAAGATGAGCGAGGTTAAGTGAACCAGCCCGAGGCCCTGTGTTGGCCCCGGGCCCTTCGGTTCTGTTGGCATTCCTCAGGATCCCAGTTGATCGTCCGGCACGTCCCGGGGCACGCCGTACCCCAGGAAATGGAGGAACTGCGTGCGGGTCATGATGGGGATGGAGAGCGCCTTGGCTTCGTTCTCCACGGCATCGAAGGCCTCGCGTTTCTTCTTCAGTTCGCTGGCCCGTTCGCGTTCAGCCTCGGTGATGTCCGCCTCGGGCGACCCAGTGTCGGGCGAAGGCGGGGGCGCCCCCAGGACGACGAAATCGGTGCGGGTGTCAACCCGGCTCACGACCTTGCCGCCCCAGCGTTCGATAAGTCGAGTCACCTGGCTGCCTTGCGGATCCTCAATCTCTCCGTCGAAGTCCAGGTCGAAACCGCCCGCCACCGCGAAGCGGAATTGCCGCGATTTGTCGAATACCGGGTTCGCGATCGCATCGCCCTCGAGGATGGGGTCGCCGCGGGTCTCCACGGTGGCGCGGCATTCGGAGGTCGTGTCAAACACGTTGGTCACTTGAATGGCCGCCTTGCCCTTGCCGCTGGCGGGGATGCCGCGATCAGCGGAGTAGACCGAGAAGGTCATGCCCGGCCTCACCCCGTCGCGTTGCCCCAGGTCGATGTAGACGATGTCCTCGCCGGCGAAGGTCCGCAGGATGTTCCCGTCCTTGATCTGAAGGATCGAACGCTGCTCGCCGGTCGGTTTGAGACTGGCCAGTTGGGCCAGTAGTTCCTCGTTGTGTGCCCGGGCTTCTTCGAGGGCTGTTTTGGCCTTCTCCTCGGCGCCTCTCGCCTCGTCCCGTTCCTTGGCGATGCGTTCGCGCTGCTTAGCCCAGTCAGCCTTCAGAGCCTCGATGTCCTGGTTCGTCTTGTCACGGAAGTCGGCGTTTCCCCGGACAAGATCATCCTGTTGTTGCTTAAGTTCGTCGATCTGGCGGGTGAATGCCTCGTCCCTCGCCTTGGCGTCCGTGGTTGTCTTTTCCAACTCATCGCTCAGACTGTCACGCTGGGAACTGGTATCTTTCAGCTCCTTGGCCGTGGCGGAGAACAGGGCGTAGAGTTCTTCGAGCACGGTCAGGAGAGAAGAGTCGGCCGGGATGTCCGCGTCTCGCACGCGGGCGTCCTCGAGTACGGTTTCCTTGACCTGGCCGATTCTCTGCTTGATCTGGGCCAGATCGTCGGTCGGCTCGCCGATCACGTCCTTGGCGGCCGCGTTCAGGTCTCGCGCTGCTTTGCCAGCCTGCTCATCGGCGTTTTCCGCCCGCCGTTTCGCCCCTTGGACTTCTGCCAGCAGCTCCGAGTGCTGCGTGTAGAGGATGATTGTGAAGGTGAGCGACGCGACCGTGAGAACCACGAACACGATCAATGCTACCTTCAACCCGGTTGGCCCACCTGCTAGTTGGGGCCTGGCCATTCCCATGATCGAAGCTCCATTGCCCTGAAGGAGGGAAGCACCGTTGACTTCAGTGGCGGCAGGGACGCTATCGCCGCGTCGATGTCCCCGCCACCTGCGGGGGCGGGCAGCCAACGCCGAATTGTTGCCGCCCCGGCTGATGATGTCAACCGGCCGCCGCTCGTGCCCTTTCCTCCGGGTGCATGACACTTTGGGCGGCTTGTTGGAAGGCGCCGCCCCCAGGTGTTT
>CAZOIA010000098.1:0-5753 GCA_964579675.1 uncultured Planctomycetales bacterium
GTAAGGAAGCGGCCCTGGCGCATCCGCAGATACTCCCCTCCCTGACGGTCGGGGAGGGGAGTATCTGAGGCTAGGAGATTGGGTTGTGAACAGGAGCAGGGCCCGGGCGGTGTGACCCGAGCCGGTGTTTCAGGTAAGATGAGGCCGTCTCGACGCCCCAGAGGAGACTGAGGTTGTTCCGTGCCTACTTCCGCGCAAGACATCGACCGCTACCGTCGCTCCTGTCCCGGCGAAGAAGAGATAATGATCTCCGATGCCGTCTGCTTCGGCCGCCGCCGAAACAACTTCCCCATGTGCAAGGGGTGCCAATTCAACGACGAGGAAACCAAGGCCGGTCAGGCTGCCCCGGCGTCGGTGGTGGGCCAGAGCACTGCCAACGCAGAAGAAGCCAAACGGGACAGAATCGAGTCGGTCTTTCGAGCGCACGACGTGCGCGGCACTTGCCCGGACCCGCTCGACTCGGACGTTGCCTGGCGGATCGGCATGGCGACGGCCCAATTACTGAGGTCCGAGCTGCGCGGGTACGACCGGAGCCAGCCGGAGAAGGCAGCCGTCGTCGTCGGCATGGACATGCGCAAGAGCAGTCCGGGACTCCTGGCCGCCTTGACCGAAGGGCTCCGCGCCGGCGGTTCGCCCGTGATCGACATCGGCATGATCGACACCCCTTTGCTCTGGTTCGCGGTCAATCAACTCACCTGCTGCGGCGGTGTCCAGGTTACGGGCAGCCACGAGCCCGCAGGCTCGAATGGGTTCAGAATCTGCGGGCGAAAAGGCCGCCCCGTCAGCGCCGAGACCGGCCTGGGCAAGATCTGCAAGATCGCCAAGAACACGGTCCGGCACTCAACCTCGCACCCGGCCGGACTGCAACAGCAGGATCTGGGAGAGGCCTACCGTGAGTTCGTGCGAGGCTTCCTCAAGCAGCCGGGGGGCGGGATCAACGCGGATCGGCCCCTGAAAATGGTGGTTGACGCCTCGAACGGCATGGCCGGCCGATGGCTACCCATCACCTTCGACGAGGTGGACTGGCTCGAAATCGTCCGGCTGAACTTCGAGCACGACGGTGAGTTCATGCACGAGCCCAACCCGCTGGCGGAACATAACCTCGCCCAGCTCAAAGACCGCTGCCAGCGCTCGAAAGCGGACATCGGCGTGTGTTTCGACGGCGATGCCGACCGCTTGGCCCTCCTCGACAATCAGGGCCGGCTCGTCCCCGCCGACCTGGTGATTGCGCTGCTGGCCCGCCACCTGTTGAAAGCGGCTCCCGGAGCCACCGTGGTTTACGACCTTTGCTGCTCCCGGGCGGTGCCCGAAGAGATTCTCAAGGCCGGCGGGGTGGCCCGACGTGAGCGATGCGGCCACCCGTTTCTCAAGAGGGCGTTGGAGGGTTCTAAGGGCATCTTCGCCGGCCAGCGGGGCGGACGCTACTACTTCCGCGACAACTGGTATTGTGACTCCGGGCTCATCGCCCTGGCTCAGATCCTCAATATCCTCACCGCGTCAGGCAGGCCTCTTAATGAGCTGATCGCCCCGATCAAACGGTACGCCCACTCCGGCGAGCGGAGCTTCCACGCCGACAACAGTAGCCAAGTCATCCGAGAACTCACCGAGAGGTACGGCAATGCCAGGATCGATCATCTCGAGGGCATCACCGTGGAATACGAGGATTGGTGGTTCAACGTCAGACCATCCAGCACGGAATCGGTTCTGCGGCTCAACCTGGAAGCCGCAGACGAAGCAATGCTCGAAAGCAAGCTCGCCGAGGTGTGTCCCTTGCTGGGTACGCCGGTTGGACCGCCAGGGGCCGGGTGATGAGCGCTTGGGCTCTTTATGGTAAGGAATGGCCAGGGCTTCTCCCCGCAACCTCCGTGTCTGCGTCGTGAGTCACTGTACCAATAGGGAAAACAGGCATCCATGATCGAACGGGCCGAGCGGGCTGAGCACCGCTTCCTCACGAGCGGGATCGAGCTGGCGGTCTTACCGACCCCGGGTCGATCGGTGGTTATGACGGGAATCCGTCTATTCGCGGGATACGCCCACGAGGGATCAGAGTATCTCGGCGTGGCCCACGTGCTGGCCCAGGCGATCACGAAAGGAACCGCCAAGCACGATGGACCGGCGCTGAACGACGCCTTCGACGAGATCGGTGCCGCGCACGCAGCCGCCGCCGGCCGGGAAACCATCGCGTTCTCTTGCCTGTGCCTGCCGGAGTTCCTTGAGCGGGCCTTTGACCTGCATGCCGAACTCATCCGCACGCCGAGCTTCCCTCAAAGCGCCTGCGAGGTAGCGGTGGACCTGGCGAGACAGGCTCTGGCGGCCCTCAACGACGATCCGCACGAGTTGGCGAAGAAGTACCTCCAGCGGCAGGCGTACGGTGAACCGCTCGGCCGGCACGCGTGTGGGGAATCCGCGACACTTGAACGGATCGGGCGCGAGCAGATTGTGGACCACTGGTCGCGGCACTTCGCGGGCAGGCGAATGCAGGTCGCCGTCGCGGGGCCTGTGGATCCGGCCATGGTGGCGGATCTCCTGGAACGCGACTTCGATGGCTTCGCCGGCGGCGAGATCGGGAACGGGGATTCGACGAGGGAGGCGGGAGATGAGCCGACCGCAGCCGCCACCGACCGACCGTCCTTCTCGGTGACCTTTTCGCCCGGGCGGACACACTATCCCAAAGACCTGGAGCAGCAACAGATCGCGATCTGTTTCCCAGGGGCGGCGGCCACCGACGAGGATCAGGCCGTCGAGCGGGTGGTTGTGGGCGTGCTGTCAGGAGGGATGAGCAGTCGGCTCTGGACCGCGGTTCGCGAGCGGCAGGGGCTTGTCTACTGGGTCGGGTGCTGGTGTGATCGGCCACGAACCGCGGGCATGATGCACCTGGGCGCATCGACCACCCCCCAGCGAGTCGAGGAAACCTACGCCACGCTCCTGCGAGAAATCGGCCGCCTGGCAGAGGACATCACCGAACGGGAGATCGAGCGGGCCATCACCGGGATCGTCACCTCCGTTCAGACCCACGGCGACCTCACCCGGGCCAAGGCGGTTCGGGTGGCCGACGACCTGTTCTACTACGGGCGGCCGGTCCCCCTTGAACAGAAACTGGCAAAGATCAGAGCGGTAACCGTGAGCGACGTTCAGCAATACCTGAAGGCTCATCCACGGGATCGACTCAGCGTGGTGACCCTGGGACCGAGGGGACTGAACGATGAATGATGAATGATGAATGATGAACGCATAGCTGATTGTTGACAACTGAGAACTGGTAGCCGAGAGCAGCGAATGCCCGATACCCCTTTCGTTCAGGAACGGCTTTCCAACGGCTTGACCGTCGTCGTGGAGATCATGCCGGATGTCCAGTCGGCGGCGTGCGGGTTCCTCGCGCGAACGGGGTCCCGCGATGAGCGGGCCGAGTTGGCCGGCGTGTCGCATTTCCTCGAACACATGTGCTTCAAGGGGACGGCCCGCCGGAGTTCCGAGCAGCTCAACCTCGAGTTCGACGAGATCGGTGCCGACAACAACGCCCAAACGGGCAAGGATCAGACGTTCTACTACAGTTGGGCCCGGACTGAGGATCTGCCCCGCCAATTGGACCTCCTGGCGGACATGATGCACTCGACCTTGCCGGCGGATGAGTTCGAGGTCGAAAGAAAGGTGATCCTGGAGGAGATCGCCACCTACAAGGACGATCTGGCATCCAACGCCTACGACTTTCTGTACGAGAACGTCTGTGCCGGCAGTCCGCTGGCCTGGCCGGTGGTGGGTTATGAGAGGACGATCCGGGAGATGACCCCCGAGCGTATGGGGGCTTATCTCGCCCGGCGATATCGCCCGGGGAACCTGATCCTCGTGGTGGCGGGGAACGTCGAGCCGGACGAGGTGATGGAGACGGCCCGGCGGCTGTGCGGCTCATGGGAAAACGTGGAGGACATGGGTCCGCCCCGGCGCCGCCCGAGGCTGCGAACGGGGGTCGCGGTCCATCAATGGGAACGATTTCACCGCCAGGCGGTGGTGCTGGCGTTACCCTCCGCGCCGGCAACGCACCCGCAGGACGAGTCGGCCGAGGCTCTGACGGCAATCCTCGGCGGCGCCAACTCGCGGTTCTATTGGAACATCGTCCAGAAGGGACTGGCCACTCAGGCCTCCGTCACGCGCGAGGAGTACCGCGACTTCGGGCTGCTGATAATGTACGGCCTGTGCGAGCCCGAGAACTGTGAGAAGCTCCTTGAGGCCATGCGCCGCGAGGCAAGCGAGATCACCGACAACGGACCGGAGCCCAAGGAAATCCAGCGGGTAAAGAACCGCAGGCGAACGTTGCTCGCCACGGAGTCCGAAGCACCGGGCTACCGGCTGGGCCAGCTCGCGGACGACACCGACTACCGCGGCGCGCCGCGACCGGCCGAAGCCCGCTTGGCCGAGGTCGATGCCGTTTCGAGCGAGACCGTCGCGGACTACCTGCGGGAATACCCGATCACGGGCGACGGATTCCTGGCGAGCGTGGGACCGCGCCGCTGGCCGGTAATGGAATTGGGGCTTACCGAATGAGTGTTGACCGGCCGCCACTGCCGCCCGGCCCCGGAGAACTGCCAGGCCAAGGTGTCGCCGAGACCGACCCGAATACCGCCGGGCTCCCGCCCACAACTCACCCACCGATGGCCGGCCCGGCTGAGCTTGTCCGGGAAGCCATTCCATTGGGCCGCCCGGTCGTAGCGGGTGCAGCGGATCTCGCCGCCGCGTTGCCTCACGCCGCGCCGGTCCAGCGAATGCCCATGCCCATGTCCCGGCTCCGGGCCGGGGTGGAACTTGTTCTTCTGCTGCCGGCCGGGATCCTCGGGGCCACGGCTACGTATCTCATCGTCCGCAGCTCGTCGCCGGACGATCCGCGGTGGCTTCACATCGCCGACGGCCTCGGGATGGGAGCCGGTTGCGTGTTAGGATGCGGCCTCATTCTACTCGTCGCCCGCCATAAGCCGTTCACTATCGGGTTGACCGGCAAGCGACTCGCGGCGAACGTCGGGATCGGCTTGCTGGCACTACTGATTACTTACGTCGTCCTTGCCCAGGTCGCGATGGCCGCCGTCATCCTTCATCCGAAACTCCTGGCCGGGCCGTCGGCGGCCCAGCAGGCGATCGAGCAGGCATTTCCCCCTTTGTCGCTGGGGGCCGCCGCGCTCGTGACCGCGTTCGTGGCTTTCTGGGAAGAGGTGGTGTGTCGTGGATTCGTCTTGACCCGTTTCCAGGCGATCCTGAGACGATGGTGGCTCACCGTCCCGATTGCGTCCGGGGCATTCGGCATGCTCCACGTTTACGAGGGCCCCCTGGCAATCGCGCTCATCACCACCCTGGCCCTGGTGATGAGCGGGCTGTTCGTCTGGCGTAAGAGCCTCGTGCCGTCGATAACGTATCACCTGGTTCACAACCTGCTCATGTTCCAGTTGCTCCGGTCGGTCTCCTCCACCTGGCAGTAGACCTGTGAATGACCGGCTCGTCCGTTGTGCTGGTCGGCATCGACCTCAGCGACACGTTCGCCGACGTGTGCGCGGGCGACAGCGGCATGACACAATCGAGTGCGGTAGCGTAGTCTATCCGAGCCGGTTTCTGCGAAACCGGTGGTCCGCATCCGAGCCGGTTTCTGTAAAACCGGTGGTCCCATCCGAGCCGGTTTGTGTGAAACCGGTGGTCCGCATCCGAGCCGGTTTGTGTGAAACCGGTGGTCCCATCCGAGCCGGTTTGTGTGAAACCGGTGGTCCGCATCCGAG
>CAZOIA010000098.1:5853-21353 GCA_964579675.1 uncultured Planctomycetales bacterium
AGCCGGTTTCTGCGAAACCGGTGCGTGGCGGCGCTGGACAGAAACACCGGGCTCACGGAGCCCGCCTCGGATTGGCCTACTCCCCATCCGGTGCCGGCTCGATGGTGGCCCGCATCGAGCCCTTGCACCGCTCCAGCCGCCAGTCGGCGCCGTAGGCGTGGATCTGGTCTCGCTTCAGCTCGGCCCGCTCCTTGGTTGTTGTATCCACGATCACCCGGCCGGTCGCGTCCACTTCCCTGGCCATGACGAACGCCTTCGTGAGCCCGTGCCCGAACAGCTTGCCCAGCATCTCGATGACATATTCGTAGGTGTGATCATCGTCATCGTGAAGGATGACGTGGTAAGGAGGCAGGCGGCGCGGGATGGGGCTGGCCGGCCGGTCTGCGGTCTTCGTCCCCGGCGTCGCGACGGCGAGTTGATCCTCATCGCTCATGGCAACGCTCCCAGAGCCTGGCGATATCCCGGCTCGGGCAGCTCGTTACCTATCATAACACGTCCGCGGCCCGAATGTCACCCGAAGGCGTCTACCCGGCGCTGTGGCGCGGGCGTCCCTGCCGACCGGGCGGGGGCCATGATAAACCATCAACCTTCTCTCCGGCAAGGATCCAGAAAGGACGGATCAGATGCGAATCACTTGCCTGTACTCCGCGGTCCTATGGGCTCTTGGGCCGACCCCGACCATCCTGGGCAAAGGCCGGCCTGAGGTGCCCGACCGTGCAACCGGCGCCCGCCGCAACCGACGCGCTTACCGGGCAATCCGACACGTCACACACGATAAGGCGCGCAGCAGATACGCAGGTGAGCTGGTCGTCCCATTTCTGATTCCGGCCTCAAAGGGCCACAGGTTGCATCGCACGGTCGGTCTGATAGGGTTGGTGGGTGCGGCGCCCCGATCATTCCCAAGGCCTGCTGAAAAGGAACGCCAGTCATGAGCTATCGCATGGTTTTGTCGGTGGTTCTCGCGATGCTGTGCAGCACGAGCGCGGGGGCGTCCCGAATGCCCGACACGTCGAAGATGAATATCCTCTTTGTCGATATCGAGGACGGCGCCGCGAAGGTGTGGGGCTGCTACGGCAACAGGATATGCAAGACCCCGAACATCGACCGGCTGGCGGCCAGCGGGGTGCGGTTCGACGGGGCGTACTGCCAGGGCGTGTGCTGCAATCCGTCGCGGGTGTCGTTTCTGACCGGCCTGCGCCCATCGACGAGTCGGGTTTTCCAGAACAGCCAGCCGATCATGGAATACCTGCCGCCGGGAACGCCGACCCTGCCCGAGCTCATCAAGAAGAAGGGCTTCTATGCCGCCAATGTGGCGAAACTGTTCCACGGGAGGCACAAGACGCCGCAACTGGGCGTTTTCGACCGTCTCGAACTGAGTGCCAAACCAGCGGGCTGGAAGGGTCCCGACCCTATCGTGAAGTTCCCGCCCGTGCCGAAAGAGCTGCGTTTCCGTCCCGCTCCCAAGTTTGACTGGAAGGATCCCGAGTTCCGGAAGTGGCACCGGGAGCATTCGAACCGCTGGGGCGTCTCGGGATTGACGGACGAACAGGAGCATGACGGGAGAGTGGCAAGGACCGCGGCGGCGCTATTGAAAGAATTTGCCCGGACCGGGAAGCGGTTCTTTCTTTCGATGGGCTCGGCCCGGCCGCACACACCTTTGATCTGCCCGAAGAAGTACGTCGAGATGTACGATCCGCAGCGGATTCCCTGGCCGCCGGCGCCCCCGGGGAAGGACAGGAACGTCCCGCCGTTGGCCACGAACTTCGGACGCAGTCACGACATCTACCCGACCCCGGAGCAGGCCCGAGAGGTGATCGCCGCCTACTATGCCTGCGTGACCTTTCTCGATGCCCAGCTCGGTCTGGTGCTGGACACGCTGGAGGAGACCGGACTCGCGGACAACACGATCGTCGTATTCTTCGCCGACCACGGCTTTCACCTGGGCGAGCATGGCGTGTGGTCGAAGTATACCCTGCTTGAGCCGACCACCCGGGTCCCGCTGATTGTGCGCGTGCCCGGCGCACCGGGAAACGGGAGCACGTGCCGTGAGCTGGTCGAGCTGGTGGATCTGGTGCCGACGCTCGGCGAGCTGGCCGGCCTCGACCTGCCCGACAACCTGGAAGGAACGAGCCTGGTGCCGTTGCTCATCGATCCGAGCCGGCCGTGGAAAAAGGCGGCGTTCACTGAGTGGGGCGATACGGGCGAACGGCGTTCGATGCGGACCGGGAGATACCGGTACAACGAACAACTCTACGGCGGCGAACTCATTGTCGAGCTCTACGACCACGAGGCGGATCCGTGGGAAACGGTGAACCTGGCGGACGATCCCGCGCATGCCGGGGCCCGCAAGGAGTTGGCCGAGCTGCTCCACGCCGGCTGGAAAGCTGCCTTGCCGCCCCGCAGTCCGGGCGAGTAGCGCGTCGAGACGCCGAGTGACCGTTCGCACGGGTGGCCTGTCCGCCATGCAAGAGCAGGTGTTTTTCGGGCGGGAAACCGCTACGCCCGAACGTGAAGTGCTATAAGGGCACCGGGCCGGCGAGGGTCTCGTAATCGTCGAGCACGGTCCTGTCCCCGCTGCAGACGAGTTCGATGTCGCGTCGGATCGCAGGCAGGTTCACCTCGATGAATCGCCGGGCTACGAGGCGCTTACGCTCGTTGCCGACGGCCTGGGCGAGCAGCAGGTGCCCGATCAGCACCGCGGTGGCGGCATCGACGAGCCGGCGGCCGGAGAGATCCATGTACTCGACCGGCAGTTGCTTGACGAAGGCGATGCCCTTGATCACCAGCTCCTTGCCCTCATCGAGCTTGCCCTTGAGTTCGTTGAGCAGCTTGTCCGGGTACTCGTGTTGCTCGAGCTCGGCGATGCGCTTCTCGAACGCCCCGGCGCAAACGCCGCGGACGGCGGCCACGATCTGAAGCTGGCTCGTGCCCTCGTAAATGGTCGTGATCCGGGCGTCGCGGAGGTGGCGCTCCGCCGGATAATCGGCCATATAGCCCGACCCGCCGAGGACCTGGATCGCGTCGTTGGCGACGCGGACGCACATCTCCGAGGCGTAGTACTTGCTTATCGGCGTGAGCATGCCGTTGAGGCGTTTGAGCATCCGGGCCTCGCCCTTGCGCCGGCGGACCTCCTCCGTGTCGGTCGGCTTGTTGAACTCGAGCACGCGGGTATTGTTGTTTTCGAGGTCGCAGACCCGGCTCGTCTCGTAGACGAGGGCCCGGGCGGCCTCGATGGCGACCTTCATGTCGGCGATCATCTCGGCGACGGCGGGGAGCTGCTCGATCGGCACGCCGAACTGCCGGCGGGTGTGCGCGAACTGGCGGGCGACCCGGAAGGCGGCCTCGGCAATCCCGATCGACTGGGCGGCAATACCCACCCGGGCCCCGTTCATCAGACTCATCACGTACGTGATCAGCCCGCGCTGCCGTTCCCCGATGAGCTTAGCCGGCGCGTCGTTATAGACGAGTTCGCACGTGGGTGAGCCGTGGATGCCGAGCTTGTCCTCCAGATGCCGGACCTTGATCCGCGGGCCCCGCTCGGCGAGGAACAGACTCAAGCCGCGACCGTCCTTGATCTCCGGCTCACTCCGGGCCAGCGTCAGCAGGATCTCGCCGCAGCCGTTCGTGATGAACCGCTTCACCCCGGTGAGCCGCCACTGCCCGTCATCATCCTGCCAGGCACGGAGGCTCACCGACTGCAGGTCGCTGCCGGCATCCGGCTCGGTAAGCACCATGGCGCCGGTCACTTCGCCCCGGGCGAAGCGGGGCAGGTACTCGGCACGGACATCGCCGTCGGCAAAAGCGTAGATCGTCTCGGCGATGCCCTGCAGGCCGAACAGGTTCATCAGCGACGCATCGGCCCGGGCAACGATCTCGATCGCCATCGTGTAAATGAGGTTGGGACAGTCCAGCCCGCCGTATTCTCGAGGGAGCGTGAATCCCATGAGATCGGCCCGGGCGAGCACTTTCAGGTTCTTGCCCACGTCGTCGCCGAGGGTCACGGTGCCGTCCTCGTTGAGGGTGTTACCCTGCCGGTCCACGCGTTCTGCCCGCGGGGCGACGCAATTGGCGGCGATGTCCCCCACGATGGTCAGGATTCGGCGGTAGTTGTCGATCGCGTCGTCGGCGTCGATCGGGGCGTATTCCCTGCCCGGACCTTTGTCTCGCGTGAAGCTGTCCTCCTGAACGGCCGCGACCCCGGCCAGGTCGAGGTGGTGGAACAGGAATTGGAGGTCGTCGTTGTCTTCAAAGAAGTTTGGCATGATTGCCTGTCCTACGCTCGCCCCTTGATCGCCTTGATCATCATGGGGATGACCTTGTTCAGGTCGCCGACGATCCCGTAGTGCGCGACGGAGAAGATCGGCGCCTCAGCATCGCGGTTGATGGCGATGATCTTGGCGGATTCCTGCATGCCCGCCCGATGCTGCACGGCGCCGCTGATACCGCAGGCGATGTACAGGGCGGGGCGGACGGTTGTCCCGGTCTGGCCGATCTGGTATTCCTTGCCGATCAGGCCGCCGTCAACCGCCGCCCGGGAGGCGCCGACCGCTCCGCCCATCGCGCCGGCAAGGTCGTGGATCAGTTGGAAGTTCTCCCTGCTGCCGACGCCGCTGCCGCCCGCGACGATGACCCGGGCCCCCTTGAGATTGACCATCCGCGGTTCGCGGTGACGTTCGATCAAGTTGACCGCCAGGTCGAAATCGTTGAACTCGACCTTCTCCTCGATGATCTCGCCGGTGCGGTTCGGGTCGCCGTCACTCATTCGCATGACGCCTTCGCGGACGCTGGCCATCTGCGGCCAGCGCTCGTGATTGACGATCGTGGCGATGATGTTTCCGCCGAAGGCCGGGCGGATCTGAAGCAGCAGGTTTTTGTGCGTTTTCTTCGTCTTGGGATCGACATAATCTCCGATCTCGAGATCGGTGCAGTCGGCGGTGAGCCCGGCCCGCATCTCCGAGGCGATCCGCGGGGCCAGGTCTCGCCCGAGCGGGGTGGCCCCGTAGATGACAATCTGAGGAGAGTGTCTGGTGATCAACCGGCACATCAGGCGGGCATAAGGCTGGGTGCGATAGTGCTCCAGCCGCTGGTCGTGAACGCAATAGACCCGATCCGCTCCGTGGGCGATAAGCCGCTGGGCCAGCTCGCGGACCTCCCCGCCGGCCAGCACCGCCGCCATCTTCACGCCCAGCGAGTCGGCCAACTCGCGGGCCTTGCCGCAAAGCTCCAGCGAGACCTCGTTGAGATGCTGGTCTTCCTGCTCCGCGAAGACCCAGACTTCGCCTTTGCGATTCGGTGTGATCATCAGAACAGCTTTCAGCTATCAGCTCTCAGCTTTCGAATCAGGGAGGCAAGCATCCGTTTAACCTCGGTTACCGCTCCCACCAGACGCTCATAGTCTGCAGCACTTAGGAGTTCCAAGTCGTGGGCGAGCAGAGAATGATACTCCAACTCGCTCGCAGAGCCCATCGCAATCTGCAGGAATCGAGCGAACTCGATGTCTCCACTCCTACAACAACCCTCCGCGACGTTCGCTGGAATCGAAAGTGCCGCACGTCGCATCTGGCTTGTCAGTACGTATAATTCTTCTCTCGGAAAGCTTTGCGTGCTTCTGTAAACCGCCAGCGTCAGATCGTGGGCCTTCTGCCAGACCAGTAGTTGCCTGAAGTCCTGCATGAGCCGCTGTGTTCCGCACCTGCTGCTGACACCTCAAAGCTGATAGCTGACGACCGAGAGCTAATAGCTACCCCAGCGTATGATCCACGATCAGATCGTGGACCATCTTCCGAACGCCCTGCTCGGTGGGTGGAATTTCGGTGTGCCCCTCTTTCTTGAGGACAATTGACTGGATACGATGTACCCTCGTCGGGGAGCCGGACAGGCCGCACCTGTTCAGGTCCGCCTCCACGTCGTCGAGGTCCCACTGCTCAATGAGCAGGTTCTTCATCTTCAACGATTCGATCCGCCGGGCGGCTTCCACATCCTTCTGATCATCCTGATCATCGCCGGCTTGAAGCGTAGCGGCTGCCACCTCATTGTGGATCTCGCACTCGGCGCGGGCACGTTTGTATTGCATGACCCGCCTGGCCGCGAACGGTCTAGGCTCGTTCGCGATGTCAGGGACGGTCAGCAGCAGGGGCAGCCTTGCCTCCAGCACCTCCCAGCCATTGCCAACGTCTCGGCGGATACGGGCTGTCTGACCAGTAAGCTCGACGAACCGCTCGAAGTAGGTCACCTGGGCGATCCCGAGTTTCTCGGCCAGTTGTGGGCCGACCTGGGCGGTATCGCCGTCGATCGCCTGCCGGCCGCAGAACACCAGGTCGTACCGTCCGATGGTCTTGATGGCCCGGCTGAGAATGTAGCTCGTGGCGAGCGTGTCACTGGCGGCGGCCCGGCGATCGGTGATGAGAATGACGCGGTCTGCGCCCCGGTACAGGCACTCGCGCAGCACCTCGGAAGCGCCGGGCGGCCCCATGGTCAGCGCGGTAACGGTCCCGCCGTGCTCCTCGCGAACCTCAAGCGCTGCTTCAAGTGCGTGGAGGTCCTCAGGGTTGAAAACAGCCGGCAGGGCCGCCCGGTTCACGGTCCCGTCGGGCTTCATCGCCTCCCCGGTGATGTTCGCGGTGTCCGGAACCTGTTTTACGCAGACAATTGCATCGTAACCCAATTATCCTCTCCATTTCTGCGATCGCCCCGTCCAGTCGGCCGGAATGGTAGCGGGCAGAGGTTGTGAGGTCAACCATATCGGACGCCGGGACGGCTGGTGAATCCTCTGGACCGCGGGTATCGAGGATGATGACTGTCCGTCGCAACTTGACAGTGCCCTTGCGTTTGGGTTCAATAGCCGGTATACAACACACCTGAGCACGGGTGCACATGCCGCGTCCCTCCCACCGAGAAAGAGGGAACGATGAACCCAGAAGACAGCCAACGGCCACAGTCCTTGAGTCCCATCAGTCGCAGGGCCTTTTTCCAGAGGATGGGCGCACGAGCCCTGAAGCTTGGCGTGCTGGGAGCGGCCGCTGCCTCCGCCGGGCAAGACGGGCAGTGCAATATCGGCGTCGGCGATGCTGATGGCTGGTGCGGGTACTGCAACGGAGCGGGCAGCGACTACGACCACTGCGACGGCGACTATTGCGACTACGCCAACTATGGCGACACGGGCGACGCGGGTGTCAACTGCGGCTACTGCGACGGACCGGGCAGCGACTACGACCACTGCGACGGCGACTACTGCGACTACGCCAACTACGGGGACGCGGGCGTTTGAGGCTGGCCGCAGTGGATGCCGGGTTCGTCTCGATATCTCCCAACCATCACCCCAGGTTGTTGTCTGTTCATACTGAGGGGAGTAGTGATGGCGAAGGCGGGGCACGTTATCGCGCCGGGCCGCCCTCTCATGCCTGGCCCGCCGGGCGTCGGCCTTGATTGAAAGCTGCGACATCCGACCGCCGACTAACCCACACGTCGCCGGCGGAGGAGCCTTCCGTCATGGAAATCATCATGAAGCCGACCGAGTCCTGCAACGGGACGTGCATCTATTGCTCGGCGGAAGGAGCGATGGACAAGGGCAAGGTCCTCCCGGCTGATCGGCTCCCCGTACTCTTCGAGATCCTCGCCGGATGGTTGAAAGAACAGGACCGGCGCAACCTCCGTTTCACCTGGCACGGTGGGGAGCCGCTGCTGTGCGGCCCCGAATACTACGGCACCGTTGTTACCGAACAACGGCGGGTCTTCGGCAACGAAATGTGGCGGGTGAAAAACACGATGCAGTCGAACCTGTCGCTGGTCACCGCCAAGTGGGTGCCCTATCTGCGCGAACTCATCGGCGACCAGGCGATCGGAACCTCGTTCGACATCGTGGACGGTATCCGGGGCCTGGCCGGCGGCAGGGACCTTGCCGAGGTCTGGCTTCAGGCCCTCAACCTGCTCCGCTCCAGCAACGTCCGCATCGGCGTGGTTTACGTCGTTCATCGGAAGTCCCTGCCCCGGGCAAAGGACCTCTACTATTACTTCCGCAACCTCGACGCCGGCCTGAACGTCCGCTTCAATCCGCTCTACACGGAAGGTCGCGCCGCCAGGAAGGAATTGGATGGTTTGCGGATCACGGCGGAGGAGTACGGTGAGTTCCTGGTGGATTTGTCTGACGTCTGGCTTGCGGACAACATGCGTTCGCGCGTTATGCCGCTCACCGAATGGTACCGGGCGTGGAGGGGTACCTTCCGCCTCTGCTGTGATAGCCGGGGGACCTGCTACGAGACCCACCTCGGCATCAATCCGGACGGGGACGTTTATGGTTGCGGCCGCGCTTCCGACAACGGAGTCCATGTGCTCGGGAACATCTTCGAGGATGATCTCAACGAGATTCTGGAACGTAGGTCCCGGGGCGAGCTGGCGTCCCGGTCGGCCTACCTGAAGGCCGGCCATTGCCGGGACTGCCGATACTGGGAGTTGTGTCACGGCGGGTGCCCCATGATGGCGTGGCTGTACTACGGGGACCTTCTCCGCGAGAGTTACTTCTGCGCCGCCCGGATGCGGTTGTTCGAGCACTACGAGCGGCTTTTCGGCCCGCCGGCGCACGTGCAGTCGGCTTGCGGTGCGGGGGCCCCAGCGAGGTCGGCTCATGCCTGATCAACGCGGGCAACCACGGTTCGTGATCGCAATGAACGACTATCCGATCGGTCCTGCGCCGAGCGACGTGCGCATCACGTCGCCGCGGCTCGACCTGCCGCGGCTGGCGCGAGGGCGGCTCAGGCCGGGGGAAACGCCGCACATCCTGGTGCCTGAGAACCGCTTCATCGAGGCTCCCGAAGCCTACGCCCGGTTCAAGAAAACCATGACCGTTTTGGCTGAGACCCCCTCGCCCCGCAAGCTGCTGGCGATGGTGAACCCGTTGCGGAGCTTAGCCTCTTATTACCTCTTTAACCCGGCGACGATCGGCGACGGCACGATCGCAATCATGGCCGCATCCCTCCAGGTGCCGGTGCGGCTGGCCTGCAGCGAGGACTGGCCCGAGCACGTGCTCGAGAACCTCCTGGACTACTTTCTGCACAGCCCGGCGCTGGAAGTGCCCATCGAGCCGTTCTACTCGCTCGCGGCCGCTATCGGGCAGCAGCGCAAGGTGACCTTCTGGCAACTGTTCGACGAAGCGCTGGGCCGAGACTACTTCATCGACTCCGAGCACCGCGTGTCCCTGGCCCCGCGGTGGGCTCGGCGCGGCCTGTTCTTCGGAACCGTCAACGAGCCCAGCAGCGGGTTCAGGAATTCACCCCTGTGGTCGGATCTCGACGGTCTGAAACACCGGCTCTTTGCCTCGCAGGCCACTTGCGCCTTCTGCGAACACTACCTGTACTGCCGGGGATTCTGGACCACCGCCGAGCAGGCTGAGCCAACGTGCGCGATGTGGCGGCGGCTCATGGATCGCCTGGCGGGGTCATACAAGCCCGAGACGGCCGACGCGTAGGAGCAGCGCGATGACCAATATCCTCCTGACGAACCATTGCCAGCGCAGGTGCCCTTCCCGTGTTGACCTCGATGCCACGGAAGACGTTCAATCGTGCGAGATGGACATGCGGGATCTGATCACCGTCGCAGACATGATCGTCGCTTCGGGCGACCTCCGGGCGGGCGTCCTGGCTGGCGAGCCCACGCCGCATCCGCACTGCTGCGAGATGGTCTCGTACCTGCTGGCCCGAGGGATCCGGGTCGTCTTCTTCACCAGCGGCATCTACCGCGAAGAGCTGATGGACGAGTTGGAGAAGCTCAGTCAGGAGAGCCGCTTCAGGTTCCTCGTCAACGTGAACTTCCCCGAAATCAAAACCGGGCAGAATCTCCTGCGGCAGGAGCGGTTCATCCGGCGGTTCGCCGGCGTGTGCGACCTGGGTCTGAACGTCTCTCGGGCGGACCTGGACCCGCGGTTCCTTTCGGACCTGGCCCGGCGGACCGGCGTGAGGAACTGCCGCATCCGGGTGGGGCTCGCTCACCCGATCGTCGGCGAGGCAAACGAGTTCCTGAGCCCGGCGGATTACCGGGAAGTGGCGGGCAGCATCGTCGATCTGGCCGAGGCTGTTTTCGACCTCGGCATCGTGGTAAGCCTGGATTGTGGCTTCACCCTCTGCTCATTCACCGATGAACAACTCGGGCGACTCCGACGGGTGAAGGCCGAGACGAGTTTCATTTGCCGCGCCGCGGTCGGTATCGCACCCGGGCCGATTGCCTGGCCCTGCTTCCCGCTCGCCAAGCACAATCGGATCAGGATAGACGGGAACACGCGGCTCAAGGACCTGCAGGACCGTTTCTGGAACATCAACAATGAATTGCGCGGGCGGTCCAGGAAAGGCGTTTTCAAAGAGTGCGACGACTGCGTGTACTTCGAGCATCGGGTCTGCGAAGGCGGGTGCCTGACGCATCTGATCCCTGACGCAGGCATAGCTTGAGAGGCACCCATGGGCGCCGAACTCGAGATCATCGTCAAGACGACCGGGGCCTGCAACGCGACCTGCGTCTACTGCTCGGCCGGTAGCGGCCCGACCGGCAAACGCAAGCTGTCGGTCGAGACCGCCCGCCTCCTCTGCGACCGGGCCGTCCGACTTCTCGATGGCGGCAGGTTCGACCGCATCCGCTTCCTGTGGCACGGGGGCGAGCCGCTCCTGCTGGGCAAGGCCTTCTTCAGAGAGCTCGCCTCCTTCGCCCGGCCCGGCCTGATGGACCATCGCCTTCAGACCAACCTCACGCTCCTGGACCCCGAGTGGATTGACATCCTGGCACCGCTGATCGGTCCCGATGGGATCGGAACCTCGGTTGACCCTTTCGACGATGTCCGGCGGCTCGGAGACGACGGCGGGTACACGGACCGTTGGCTGAGGGCACTGGATCTGCTCGATCAGGCCGACTGGCGTGTGGGATGCGTCTACGTGCTCCATCGCCGGGGCCTGCAGCGGGCTCGGGAGCTCTACTGGTTCTTCCGGAATCTGCGGGACAACTCGACCCTGTCGCTGCGGGTGAATCCGCTCCTTCGAGTGGGCCGGGCCCGAAGCGGCGAGTGCGACGATCTCTCGCTGGCGCCGGGCGAGTACGGGAGCTTCCTGATCGCGCTGGCTCGCGTCTGGCTGTCGGACCGCCGACGGCTCATCCTGTCGCCGATCAGGGACATCGTGCGGGCCTGGGAAACCGGCGGCGGGGTGAGGTCCTGCGATCTTGCCGGCCGGGCCGGCTGCATGGACACGCATCTCGGTATCGACGCCGACGGCAACGTTTACAACTGCGGGCGGGCAGTGGACGCCGACGGCTTGCGTTTCGGCAACCTGCGCGAGGTTTCGCTGGCCGACTGCCTCGATCACCCGTCGCGCCAGATCCTACGTGATCGTGAAGACACGCTGCTCGAAGGCCGTTGCGGCACCTGTCCGCATTGGCGGCTGTGTCATGGCGGGTGCCCTTACGAGTCGCATGCCGCTTCCGAGCGGGCTCACCAACCCACGTCGCTCTGCGATGACTACCGGCGGTTCTTTCAGTGGCTGGGCGAGAAAGGTTCCTTAAGCCCTTTCTCTGGTTGACTTAGGGCACTTGCCCTTTTCTTGTAGCGGTGTCGAGGCGGAAAACCCCCACGAACAGGCGCTTTTAGGGCGGGAAACCGCTACACCCAAACGTGAAGTGCTATAGAGTGCACCCTGGAACCGGGTTGAGGCGCACGGATCCTGGCGCAGAACCGTCTCTGTTGGATAGTTTTAGGAGGCACTCTCAGTCGAACAGCTCGTCCAGGTCGTCCAGGAATCCCGACATGCTGTCGTCTTCTTCGCCTTCGAGGTCGTCGGCCCAGCTATCGAGTTCATCGCCGGCATTGCGAAGCGTCTCGGAGAGGCACCCCGATTCGGCTGTGGCGAACAGCACGGCGCCCCCAAGCAGAACCCGGACCCAACGCCATATCCACCTGCGCATCATTGGCTCCCTCGCCTCGTGACAGGTCAGTCAGCCGGTAAACCTTCGTCCGAAGTAGATTTATCGGTCATTGGGATGCGGCGACATGAAGAATGTGTCGGCACGGATCGCGGCCTCAGCCGCCGATCGTTTTCCCCTGCCCCCGGCGTCGCTGGCCGCCTGGGCTCTGGGGACTTGGCCGTTAATAACGGTGCTGACGGGTGTTGCCGGCACTGGCAAGCGGGGCTCATCCCCCGCCGGTCAGCTCAGCATCCAGCGTACCGCGTCGGTAATCGCCTGGACCGTCACATCAGTCTCCGCCGCCTCAGTGGCTTCGCCCGTGCCCAGATCGATCGATTGGAAGGCTACTTGGACCAGCGTTTGCGCCAGGCCCTCGAGACTCGTGAGCACCGCCGTCATGACTTGGTCGTTGCAACTGGCCGTGGTGGTCAAGACCAGGCCAAGACCCCCGACCAGTATCATGAGCGTTCGACGGTAGGCTCGTTGGCAGATGGGGCCGAGTGTCATATCCATCCTCCTCGTTGTAAGTGACTTTACAGCAGTGCGTTACAGAGGCGCCCCGATCTGCGTGAATCGGCGCGCGCACATTCCACCCACTTGTACCAGCCAGTCCGATCATCGGTTCATCCAAGGGGCAAAGTTGAGTAACTTCCGCCAGTCCGCGGGGGCGGGGCGAGCGAGGCACCACCGGTTGCCCGAGGTCTGCGCCGCAACAGATACTTGGACGGGACATCGTGGCAGGGTTGCCGGCTGGCCGGGTTCTGCGGATTCCTGCTGTAATAACTAGTCCCCAGCTTCATCGGACTCGATGACTTCCTCTTCCAGGTAACCGGCGAGCAAGCCGTTCACCAAAGGGGTAACCAGGTCGCCGAGCCCATGGGACATAATGTATTCACCTGCCACCACCTTGAAGGTGCTACTGCTGCAATGGGCCCCCGTGCAGCCAAAGAGGATCGCTGCCAGCACCAGCACCGTTGCCGCTGAGCGTCGGACCGGGGGGCAGATCGACCGTGAACCGAGTCGTCTCATGTTGAAACCTCCTGCACGCGATGAAGCGCCTATCCCCGCTCCGCGTGCCAGGGTTATCGGCCAAACGGGCCCGGGGGCTTAGGATCGGTTTGCCGTCCGGCCTGCTTCGCTGCTGATCGCACCCCCCGGGCCCGCGGGGCCCGGATTGCCTCGGGAAACGCCGTCCGCAAGGGTTGTCCAGCTCATTAACGTCCGATCATTCATGAGCGGGCCGACTGACCCGCCGTTACGTCGGACGGAGCGTCGAGGTAGAGGACCCGTGAACAGGTCTGGCATGTCCGAACCGCATCGGCGCGTGACTGCAGGGCGTTGATCGTCTCGAGCGTGATCGACATGTGACAACCGCTGCAGGTGTACTCGCCCCGCTTGGGGTGGACTTGGACGATCATGGCCATTGCTTCGCCCTCGTGCTTTTCGCACGCCCGCTCGAAGAAGTTGAGCGCCTCCGGCGCGATCTTGTCGGTTGCCTCCCGGCGCTGCGCTTCCAGGTCGGCCAACTGGGTTGAGAGCCTGGCTTCCAGATCCGTGCTGGCGCGCTCCAGCTCGCCGACCCTGGCCCGCTCCAGATCGAGGGACGCCTGGCGATCGCCCTCCTGTTTCTTCAGGTCGTCCACCCGGTTCAGGGCGGCGAGCACGGTGTCTTCGGTCCTCAGGGCATTTGCCTTGTCGGTGTTGAGTTGGGTGAGGACGGCGGCGTACTCCTTGTTCGTCTTGGCCCGGTTCAGCGCCTCGCGTAGCTTGTTGATGTGTCCTTCGTGGGTTTTGCGTTCGAGTTCGAGCCGATCGGCTTCTGACTGGGCATGCTGAATCTGGTGGCGGGTATCGGCGGTTTGCCGCTCGAGGGTGGCCAGCCGGCGTTTCCGGGACTGGACGGATCGCCGTTTTGACTCGATCTGCTGGCGAAGCGAACGGAGTTGGGTTTCGATGTTCTGTAAACGATGCAAGGCGTCGAGCGTTGCTCCCATGCGTGCGTTTCCCGTCTGCTGGACCGGCGTACCAGGAGTATCACGTTGTCAATGAGTTCGCCACGGCCTCGGGGGACCGGCTGCGGTCCGCCGTCCCGCAATCCCCGAACCGCGGGTCCGCCCCCCGGCCGAGAGCGGATTCCGCAATTATGGCCCTTCAGGCGCCCGGACGCAAGCCCCGCCGCCTTGTGGTCCCCCGGATCGGGTTGTATTCTGGGTACATATCAAATCAAGCCCACGAGGGCACTACATGGGCGAAGCTGATACCGTGGAGGCCTGATGCGCCTGTCCATTGTCGTCCCCTGCTTCAATGAAGCTCATGGCGTGGCCGAGTTGTATCGCCAGCTCGATGCCGTCGGTGCCCAACTCACCGGCCAAGCCGACGGGTCCGTGAGCCAGATCGAGTTCGTTCTTGTGGACGACGGCAGCAGGGACGGGACGCTCGAAAAGCTCAAGGAGCTGGCGGCTCGGGACCCCCGGGTCCGGGTTCTGGCGCTTTCGCGGAACTTCGGTCATCAGGCGGCCCTGTCCGCCGGCATCGACCATGCCACGGGCGAGGCGGTGGTGGTCATGGACGCCGACCTGCAACATCCCCCGGAGCTGATTGTTCAATTCGTCGCCAAGTGGCGGGAAGGGTACGACCTGGTTTACGCCTACCGGGAGGGCGTCCGGCCCCGCTTCGGGTATCGGATCATCAATGCCCTGATGAAGGTTTCGGTTCCGCCGGAGTCGGCGGACTTCCGGCTCATGGATCGCCGAGTGGCCGATGCCTTTCGCCGCATGCCCGAACGGGCCCGGTTCACCCGCGGGATGTTCAGTTGGCTCGGGTTCAAGCAGATCGGCGTGGGCTATCACGAGCACGAGCGTTTTGCCGGTCGGCGTACGTACACGTTTCGGCAAACGGCGCGGATGGCCCTCAACGCGGTCCTGTCATTCTCCAGCATTCCCCTCCGAATAGCATCAATCCTGGGACTGTTTACGCTCGGGCTGGGGCTCATCTACGGGGTGTTCATCCTCTCGGCCTGGCTGGCGGGACGGGAATTCCAGCGAGGCTGGACCGGCCTGATCATGACCATCCTAATCATCGGCGGCGTGCAACTGATCTGCCTGGGGATCATTGCCGAATACGTTGGCCGAATCTTCGAGGAGGTCAAACATCGACCGCTGTACGTGGTCCGCGAGTGGATCGGGCCCGAGCGAGAACCCCAGGTCGGCGGTGGAGGCACACAGGCATAGCAGGGCTTTCTGCTGGAATCTGTCTGGCGGATATTCACTCGCTGGGCGGGAAACGGCACTTTCGGCGACGGACCAGGTGAGTTCCTGGACGCCATCAGGTGATGGACCTGGCCTGTGTCTCAGCAGCGAATGAAGGCTGGCCACCTCGATCATCCGTCGCGGATGGGAGAGGGACGATACGCTGCTCGATCAGGATGATCGTGGTGCTGGAGGCGGCCGGCTGAACAGTCGGTCATCGCGGGGCGTGATGGGGCACCGCAATTCTTCCTGCGGCCCGTGTTGAGACGGGTGCGTGACAGTTCCGGCGGGGACCTTCGGGCGGAGAAGGGGACGGCACCT
>CAZOIA010000099.1:0-12195 GCA_964579675.1 uncultured Planctomycetales bacterium
CAACCGTCGAAGCTGTGGAAGACCTCCTCAGTGTAGGAGCCACAGTCCACGGCTTTCACATCGGGTATTCCATTCTCTACCACCCTAAGATCTATATACTGGAATCAGATGCCAGAGCCTGGGTTGCGCTTGGCAGCTGCAACCTAACCTGCGAGGGACTGTTTAGGAATCTTGAGGCATCCTCCATTACTACGCTGGATCTTCGACAGCGCGCAGACCGCCGCTTCCTCGATAGACTCCATTCCTGGGTTGACTCCCTGCTCAATCAGCGTCCTCACGCTCTCGCACTGGGGAGAGAGGTGCTCGCCGAGGCGGAAGCCGCAGGCATGCTCGTTCGGGAGGGGGCTGGTCGCCCCTCAACCAGATCTGGCGAAATGCCTCCGGCTGGTCCCGGCAGAACAGGTGGTCGGGCGACGAGAGTCCCGCGTCTTATCGTGCCTGCTGCCCCTGCGCCCTATCCTACAGTCCCAGGTCGAACGCGACGCCGCGCTAGACGTGTGCGGGCCACGGGAAGAGCAGAGAAGCCACCAGGCGCGGTGCCCGCCTCGGAAGCCCAGCGCTTCGCAATGACGTTATCCGCTTTTGATGCTTCCCACCGTAGAGGAACGCCAGGTACCCCAGAGGTTAGTATTCCCGAAAACGCCACTGGTTTCTTCCCCTCAGTGAAGAGGACGAGGAGACGCTATCCAGACGCCTACTTCAACGTCCTTCTGAACACGCCAACGGACGCACAGACAGTCGAGTATCGACTCTGGCATCGGCCCCCAGGAAGCGGCACGGGGCATCCGGACTGGCGCATTAACGTTAAGCACGAGACGATAGACCTGACCTCGCCGGAGGGGGGGGACATCCTGCTCTTCGAACGGCTTCCTGAAGGCCCAGAAACCAGCTACGAGGTGTGGGTGGTGAAGGATAGCGACGATAGTTTTAATGCAATTCGTGCACTTTGTACGGAATCCGTCGAGGCCCGGGGGAGAGCGGGCACCAAGTATTACGGCATCTTCTAGAGTGACCTCATCGAATGTACGAGAAAGGGCTTGACAGATGACCTATGTGACGTAACATAAGTGACGTAACATGGGAGCCGGTTCAATGGCTGTTGGGCCATCAGGGCGAGTCGTGGTTGACATCGATCCGGAAATCAAGCGTCGCCTGCACAGCGCCTTGGCTGCGGAAGGACGGACACTCAAAGAGTGGTTCGTGGACATGTGCGAAGCGTACCTGGAGTCTCGCTCTCAGGGCTTGCTTTTTCCGGCTCGGGGTGACTCCGCCGCGTCCACGCTCGAGGAGGAACGCCGTCGGTGAAGGCAGCACTTGAAAGCCTGGAGCGTATCGATTGGGACTTCGCGGCCGCCAACACGCGAACGGCGTCGCATGGTATTCACCCATACCCCGGGAAATTCATCCCGCAGATTCCTAGACTCCTTATCGAGCGTCTTGCCCCTCGCAAAGGCTCGGCCATTCTTGATCCCTTTTGCGGATCAGGAACAACACTCTTAGAAGCGACTCTCAAGGGCTACCCGTCAATCGGGATAGACTCTCACCCCTTAGCCTGCTTAATAGCTAAGGTCAAATGTACCCCGCTTCCCAGCGACGCTACCGGGACAATCGAAACGATTGTCTCCTCTGCTAGGGATAGTCATGTGCGAAAGCAGTTCGCAATCCCTCCAGTTCCACGGATCGATCACTGGTTCAAGAAGGATATCCAGGAAGTGCTCGCGTCACTAACTACGGCCATTGACAACGTAGCCCATCAGGACGTTCGCGACGCCCTTCGAGTAGCGTTTTCTGCCCTAATCGTGCGAGTTTCTAACCAGGAGAGCGATACCCGCTACGCAGCAGTAGACAAAGCAATTTCTCCAGAAGACGTCCTACGGCTCTTCAGTGTCAAGGCCCGCTCCTTGTTTGAAAGCCTGGATTGTCTTTCGGCGAGCCTATTCGGAGCGCTACCGCGTCCGTGCCTCATCAACAAAGACATTCTTGAGGTACAGCCGCCTGACATCAAAGGCGAGATCGCGTTGGTGGTGGCCTCTCCTCCCTATCCGAATGCCTATGAGTACTGGTTATACCACAAGTATCGGATGTACTGGCTTGGAATGAACCCTATCGAGGTGCGATCACGAGAGATCGGTGCTCGTCCACACTATTTTAAAAAGAACCACCAAACCGAGCATGACTTTGAAGAACAGATGGATAGGGTGTTTCGTTTGTTAGCGGCTGTGATGATACATGGCAGCTACGCCTGCTTTGTCATCGGACGTTCGATTATCCATTCGCGGGTGATTGACAACCTTGCCTTGCTAACACGTTCAGCAGAAAGATCTGGCTTTGTGAGGTGTGCCCTGTTTAACCGTTGTATTCCTCGCAACCGGAAATCGTTCAACCCCGCAAACGGCAGTATTGACGAGGAGAGTATTGGCGTCTTCAAGCTTGAGGGGTTATGAAAAGAACGTTCTTTGAGTGGAATGGATACCGCTATTTCCCCTACGAGAGGGAATTTGCGCGCCATGAGGTATGGGCGATCGTTGGCGAGGAGCCCAGAGATACATCGGGGGGACTCGAAATCACAGCAACCCTGTCGAGCGATGCTGCCGCCAGGCTCACCTATTTTCGCTCAGTGCGCCTACCCAGCGGACAACTAGTAGTGCCAGATCAATTGCGGTTGGAGGCAACGACGAATGGTTATTCCAAATCCCAGGATTTGAAGCTGCCACGATTGTCTCGCCAATCCACGCGCTATTCCGCACATGGGTTGCATGAATACCGAGGCAAGTTTAACCCGCAAGTCGTGCGCGCTATCGGGAACTTTCTCAGGCTAAAGCAGGGTGACTTCGTCTTAGATCCCTTCTGCGGAAGTGGCACCGTGCTGCTAGAAGCTGGCCATATTGGATGGAATGCCCTGGGTCTTGACCGAAACCCCTTGGGAGTAATGATCGCAAACGCCAAAACGGCGGCAATACACGCCCCTGAACGGGACATAACATCTGCTGCCGCGAGTATTGCGCGAGCCTTGCAGCAGGGTCGACGGCAAGCCAGGCTGGTGTCACAGACGGTCTACCAGTCTCGCCGAGAAAAAGCGAAGCTAGCGCATATTGCCAATATCGATTACGTTGAACGCTGGTTTCCGCTACCTGTACTGGTTCAGGTATCCTGGATACTCGATGCAATCGAGCGGCACGCGAAACCCCGCCTCCGCAACGTCTTCAACGTAATGCTCAGCGACATTTTGCGAGACGTGTCGTGGCAAGATCCAGGAGACCTGAGAATTCGTCGTCGAAAGTCACCTGCGAATGACTATCCCGCGATCCAGTTATTCCTGGAGTCGGTCGAGAAGAAGACTAACGCAATACTCATGGCAAGGAAGGCTCTAGCTATTCCAAAGGCAAAGCAATTAGCCTTCATGGGCGACACTCGCGATGCTAGGAGAGTACTCGCACCGCAACTTGGGCGATTCAGTCGGAGGAGATTCGAGGCTGCTATTACTTCGCCTCCGTATGCAACAGCATTACCCTATATCGACACGCAGCGGCTCAGTCTTTGTCTTCTGGGGCTAATCTCGAGCGCAGAGATTAGAGATACGGAGACGGCGATGATTGGAAACCGCGAGCTAGCGACGCGGCATCGGCAGACAATGGAGAATGGTATTGAAACTAATGCTGGCCGACTACCCGAAGCCTGCGTTCGCCTTTGCCGAGAGATGCTTATAGCCTCGCGAAAGCCGAAAAACGGTTTCAGGCGGCGCAACACGCCAGCCCTGCTTTACAAGTACCTTTGCGATATGGCAGAATCCTTCAGTCAGGTGAAGTCCCTGCTACGGCGCGGCGCGCCGTACGCATTGTTGGTCGGCCAGAACTCGACAACGCTTGGCGGCCAGGAATTCTGTATCGACACTCCACGCTTGCTCGCCAGCGTCGCTGAAACGCGCGGTTTCAGTATAGGAGAGATACGCGAATTGCAGACCTTTCAAAGATTCGATGTGCATAGAAAGAACTCCATAAGAAGCGAGTTCTTGCTTCTTCTAAATGCATAGATTATGCTCTAGGTTCAACTCGGATCCAAGGGGTCCGAAACGAGGACGTACGTAGTCTGGGCTCCGGTCCGAAGCGGGGTCCAGCCAGTCTTCTCCTTCCTGCTCCGTCCTTCGGCTCCCACCGTGTGCATCAGGCCCGGCCGGCGGGCCGATCAGGGGTATGCTGACCCGGTCCCCGTGGGTGTGACCCGCCAGGGTCCAGGAGGCCGGCGCATCGAGTAGCTCCGGGAAGCTGTCGGGATTGTGGGACAGTGCGATACACGGCTCGGAGGCCGGCACGCCGGCGAAGGCGGCCGCCGCGTCGAACCGGTTGCCCCAATAGTCATCCAGGCCGACGTGGCCATCTTCGTCGGATGCATGAGCGGCGCGAGCGTGCCGGCCGACCCGAAATGCGCAGAATGACGGGAATTGCCGGTGGACGGCCCCGGCGGATACATGAAGCTGGTTGAAACCATTCGGCCAAATCAGGTAGAATTGATGGTGATCGGGGCGTATGCGGCCGGTCGGTGCCCCTCGGTTTGTGTCTCCCCCGGAGTCGAGGCAATGACGATTCGACGCCTCAACCGCGCGGCTTTCGCGCTGGACCGGAAAACGAGTCCGGGCAGCGCCGCGTTCACCTTGATCGAACTACTCGTGGTGGTGGCGATCGTCGCCCTGCTGCTGGCGATACTGCTGCCCTCATTGGCCAAGGCTCGGGAGCAGTCGCGGCAGGCGGTCTGCGCCAGCAACCTCAAGCAGTTGTCGAACGCAGTGGCGATGTACCTGGTTGACGCCAGGAACAGCCTGCCGGGGCCCATGCACGCGGCGGTGGAACTGGAGACGTTCGAGAAGATTGCGTCGAAGGACTATGAGGAATGGCACCTGCCGTCCTTCGTTCGCAAGTATTTCACCGACAAGAGCACCGGCGGGAAGTCAACCGACGAGGTCGTCAAGTGCCCCACCGCTCTCCGCATCTCGTACAACAAGCTGAGGAACATATTCTCCAGAACCGAGTTCGAGCGCCCCTTCTCCTATGCTCTCAACAACTGGAACGCCGAGCAGAGCAGCCAGATCGACTTCGGCACGAATCCTCCGTGGTACTTCGGCTATCCGGACTACTTCTGGCAGAACACTCGCCCGCCGTTCCGACGGAAAGCCCTGTCCGCTCACGCACTCGTGAAGGATTCGGCACCCAAGGATATCTCCGTGGTCAAGCAGCCCTCGCGGGAATGGTCGTTTGGTGATGCCTTCCGCTTCGAGGCCGGCACCATGCCGCGTGTGACCCCGGGGCACCCTGCGGGCCAATGGCAGCGCGGGACGTATCAGTTTGAGTTCGTTCACACGGAAGGGCGCGATCTGATCCCCAGAGCACCCTACCATTCCGGTGGCATCAACGTGGCCATGTTCGACGCGCACGTCGAGTGGCAGCGCCCGTGGCGGGGAACCGTGAACCCACAGTAGCGGGTGCTGGCCTGGGAAAACAGGTGGCACCGTGTCGATTCCGTCGGCCGCGATGCAGCCGGTGGGGGAGGAAAGGTTGATCACATGAGTACATCTCCATTGGTGAGGCGAGCCTTCCTGGTTGTGGGGGCGCTGGCGGCGCTGGTGCCCGCGGTGCATCACGCGTCGGGTCAGGTATTGGAGATCCCCCACGTCAACAAGGTGCAAGACGAGTTCCAGCGACAGCCGCAGGTGTTCCTCAGGGGCGGCTGGGGATCGGCTCCCGGCCAGTTCGGGAAGGTGGACGAGGCTTCCCGGCCTGGACCGATGGACTTCGCGGTCACGGCGGACGCGCTGTACGTGCTGGACCCGGTCAACGCCCGGGTGCAGGTCTTCGACCTCCAAGGGGACTTCCGGCTTCAGGTGCCCGTTGGAACGAGAACGGCCGATTTCATTTCTGTCGATCGTTCCGGCAGCATCATCGTGCTTGATGCATTTGTTCGCCGGGAGTTCAAGACCTTTTCACCGGCCGGCGAGGTCCGCGTCCACGCGAAGCTGCCTGCATCGATCGGCCTGCCGTCCGCGGTGTTTGCCGACGGCCAGCGGCTGTGGATCGAGGAGCGCCACAACCGGGTGTTCGAGATCACCGCCGATGACCCGAAGGCCGGGGCGCGGTCCCGCGTGGTTGAAGCCCTGCCCGGCCGCCCTGCCGGGGACGGCGGCCGCACGCTCCATGCCGCAAGAAAGGGCCTCCGCGACGCCGTGATCCGATTCGGCGCCGGGGAGAAGCATGGTAACCCGCACCAGGGCGACGACGCTCTCACCGTGCGTTTCCCGGAGCGGGTCGGCTCGATCGTAGCTTTGGAAACCGACGCCCGCGGCGGTGTCTACATCGCAGCCGTCTGCTTGCCCGAGCGGGGCGGGGACAACTCGAACGGGTACATTCTGCTGGCTGGCATCACCTCGGACCGGACGATCGCCGGAGCCGTCTCCATGCCGAACGCTTACGTCACGGACCACTACCGCAAGTTGTGCGTGTCCGATTCTGGCGACGTGATTCAAATGCAGACCGCGGAGCAGGAGGTTCGCTTCGTCCGCTGGGCCCTGCGGCTGCCGCAAAAAGGGGAAGACACGCGATGAGTCGTGCCCGGGCGAGCTTCTGGGTCCTTGTGGCGATTCTCGGGGCTGAACTGTCGTTCGCAGAGATCCCCTACCGGACCCGCCAGGATGTTATCGAGTACGGCACCACCGGGATCGGGTCACCTTACGTCTGGGGAGGCGGCAACTGGGACCCGAACGACCGCGGCTTCGGGGGGGCGGATTGCTCCGGATTCGTCAGCAAGTCCTGGGCCCTGACCAGGTGGACGCCCTATCGCGTCAACTACCATGGCTATTCCACCTATCACTACATCCAGACGCCGGGTGACTACTGGACTCAGGTAGATCGATCCGACTTGCTTTACGGTGACGCCATTGTCTACCGTTACAACGACAACCAGAACGGGCACATCTACCTCTTCCTTTCCGGCGACGGCTGGGGAGAGCACGAGGTGTACGAGGCCAGGGGATCGGCCTATGGAATCGTCCACCGCTGGCGGACCGCCTACAGCGGGGCCGACGTGACCAAGGGGATTCGCCGGGACCGCTTGATCGAGAACATCGGGGTCACCGAACACATCGTGGAGACGGACGACAGCGCCCCTTACTATGTGGATTCGGGAATGACGGGCAGCTCCCAGTATGACAGTTACGCGCCCGGTTGCCGCGAGGGCGATTGCCGATATCGGTGGGTCACTACCGACCGCAATGAGACGTGTACGTACACGCCCGATCTGCCCGAGGCCGGACGGTATCGGGTCTACGTGACCTGCAACGAGAATAGCGAGAATGTCCACGGCGTCGGTGTGTCGGTCAACCATGTCGAGGGGACCGATGCTTTCGTCTGGGATCAGGACAACGACCTCTACCACAACACCTGGTTGCCGATGGGCGACCGAAGCTTCCAGCTTGACGCGGGCACGTCAGGCAGCGTGGTCTGGGACGATTTCAACGCGACCCCGACTGACGGATCACGTGTCTTCCGCGGCGATGCCACCAAGTTCACGCTCGATAACCGGGTCGAAGTGGACGGCCAGGGCGGCATCACCGGCAAGTTCGCCACCATCCAAGGCGCTCTGGACTGGCTCAGGACGCACGAGTCCGAAGAGCCTGACGTGATAAACGTCACCTGCGACGCGCTAATCGAGTCAGGTTGCATCGAACTCAACCTGTTCGACGACCTGACGGTCAACGGGGATGCGGACGGTAATGGCATCGCGGTCACGGTGGCCGTCAGTCCCGGCAACGCTTCCGACTGGACGCGGGCGTGTGCAATGTACCTGGATATACCCATCCAGCACCATTATGAGCTTCGCGATCTTGTCCTCATTCCCCAATACGTCTCGGCTGGATATCAGACGCAGGCGTACGCCATGGTGATCGATGAACAGAACCCGTCCGGCCAGGCGTGCGCGATGTCGCTGGTGGTGGAGAACGTCACCATCGCCGGCAGCCTGCCGGGCAACGTCCCGACCGATCCGAACGTGAATTCGCGCTCGCTGGCCACCCTGTTCGGCAGCCCGGATGCGGGTTACGGTGCGAGTGTTCTCCAACGATCGTCCAGTTGGGCCGGCGACGACGCCTGCCGTCAGACCGTCTCGGTCACGGGCCTGACGATCACGCACGGCGCCACCCGCGGACTCACGCTGGAATCCGCCTGCACCAACTGGGACATCGACGGCGGTCTGGTCATCACGCACAACGCGCTGGAAGGCATGACGCTCGACGATCCCGGCGACATCACGTTCTGCGTCCGCGATTCTGCCGGTTCGAATCCGAACGAGTTCATGGGCAATCTCGGCAGCGCCATCGCGATTCTGGCGGACACGTCCGGGACACAAGTTGACCTGGGCCACTGCATCATCCACGGCAATCGCGCAGGCCAAGGCGCCGGTGTGGTGTCCCAGAACGCGGTGACGCACATCAGGAATTCCCTGATCGCCGATAATGTCTCGGTCGGGGCCGGCGGCGCGATATCCGCTGATGGGGGGGCGTTGACCATCGTGAACTGCACGATCGCCAACAACTCGGCCGACCAGTACGCAGGCGGCGTATTCTGCTCGGGCGCCGACCTGACGATCACCAACTCGATCCTGTGGGGCAACCGTCCCGCGCAACTTCAGGGCAGCGGCATCGTGACTTACAGCGATGTGGAAAACGGTTGGCCGGGCGACGGGAACATCAACACTGACCCACATTTCGTTGACCCGGACGGCCCGGACGACGACCCCGGCACCGTCCAGGACAACGACTACCATGTCCTGTTCTGTTCCCCCTGCGTCAACGCCGGAGACCCTGCTTTCGTACCGATGCCCGGCGATACGGATATCGACGGCCAGGACCGCGTTCAACGGGGTCGGGTTGACATCGGCGCTGACGAGACGCCCGAGATGCCCATTCTTGCCGATTGCAACGACAACGGCGTGCCGGATCCGTGTGACATTCTGGACGGCACGAGCCGGGACATTGATGGCGACTGGGTTCCGGACGAGTGCGAGTACGCGTACGGGGATTTCGATCTCGATGGCGACGTTGACCAGGCGGACTTTGGCCACCTCCAGGGGTGCCTGTCCGGCCCCAATGTTCCCCAGAACGATCCCGGTTGCACCAGCGCTCGCCTCGATGGTGACAAGGACGTGGACTGGGCTGATCTTGTGGTTTTCCGGGCTTGCATGACCGGTGCCGGTGTGCCGGCAGACCCGAGCTGCGCCGAATGACAGAAGAGTGTGGACGACGTGTCTTCCGCGCGCCGGGCCGCTGCTCAAACACCGGCCGGTGCCCCCGTTTTTTCCCGTGCCCGTCCGCCGCGACCGGTTATCGGGCCTTAGAAACGCTCGGCACCAGCGGCTGACTCGTTACGACCAGACCGGCGGGGACCCGAAGAGACAACCGGCGGCATCCCGAGCGCCCGCACGACAAGGCCCCATAAGAGCACCGTGGACGGAAAACTAGAACCTAAGTTTTACACCCGGAGACTTACCGGAAGCCTGCCGCGTCCTCCGGCGCGCCCCGGCGAAGGCACCGGCCCAGTTGCCCGGACACCCGGCCGATCGTAACATGCTTACGGGTTTGGCACCGCTCGGATGGTGCCGGCAGCCCCTCGCGGGGAGGGACATCGTTCCTGTAATACGACCGAGGGCACCAGTGATGACACCACAACGTCAGGTGACACGTGCAATCCAGGGAATGGCGATATGCGGGCTCGTCCTCCTGGTGATGGGCCAGAATTGTGCGCTCTTTCCCTTCACGCCGGGCCCCGATGGGCCTGTGGGGGGGACGCTGGCGGTCGAAGCCGGGCCCGATGGAGCAATCACAATCGGCTCCAGTTACACGCTCCAAGGTGCAGTAACAGGCGGCACCTTGCCTTATGTGTACTCCTGGACCCCGGCAACAGGGCTGGACAATGCGGCTCTCCTTCAGCCGACGTTCACCTCTATACAATCTGAGACTGTCGTTTTTACTTTGACGGTGAACGATGGTGCCGGCCAAGTGGCCAGCGACACGGCCACGGTGGTCGTCGGGACCGCTGACGCCTCGGGCGGGGGCGGCGGTAGTCCTGCGCCGTTGGCGGTTGATGTGGGCAATGATCTCGCCGCCACCATCGGCTTTCCCATCACCTTACAGGGCTTCGTCTCGGGCGGCGACGAGAACTACACGATCTCATGGTCACCGGCGACCTCTCTGGTCAACCCTACCACACTGACCCCGACGTTCACCCCGATGCGAGCGGGCGACTTCCAGTTCACCCTCACCGTAGTGGATGGTTCGGGGACCACCGCGAGCGCCTCGCTGACGGTGACTGCGTCGGAGAGGACCACGCTGAGCGAACTGAAATGGGGCGAAAACTACTCCGGCGGCGGGTATAAGGTTCTGGCCGAATTCGCCAGGCCGTTGGACGAGGCAACGGCCGAGGAGGAGCAGAACTACCGTATCAGCGGCACCGGCGAGGTTCCCAGCACCGCGACTCTTATCGGCACCGAGGATCGCATCGTGTCGCTGGTATTCACCGGTGTCACTCTCGCACGGCAGGACGCCTCCTTCGACATCAGCGTCGACGGCGGGGTGAAGGATGCCAACGGCAATAGTGTTCCCCAGGACATAGGGCGTAGGCCCATCGCAAACGGTAACGATACCACGGCGCCGGTCGTCAGCACACTCCAATGGGCAGTGGACTACGCCGGCAGTTACGCGGTAGAGCTTGTTTTCAGCGAAGCGATGGACCGGACCTCGGTGGAGGAACCGAGGGCCTATAAGATTCATGAGGAGGGTGATCAGGTCGTCGCCTTCACCGCGACCCTTGGCGAGGACGCCATGACCGTGGCCCTGGTTTTCGAGGGCCTAGCGTTGTCCGATGACGCAACAATCGATATCGGGCTCTTGAGTATCCGGGATATCAACGGGCAGGCGTTGACGCTGGTGCTCGCAGAATCGGTCGATGCCAATACGGCGGATGTCAACGAGCCCACGATCGACGCGGATTCCATTCAGTTTGTCGGCGGCTTTTCGGGCGGCGGCTACCAGGTTCGTCTCGAGTTCAACGAGGCGATGAACAAGCGCACGGTTGAGGAGGACCCGAGCGTCTATGAGATCGATGGTCAGGAGGCGGCGTCGGCCACCCTGGCCAACGACGGCCGGACCGCCACCCTGTGGTTCGACAGGGGCACCGCAAATACCAACAGCAAGCTGGACATCGACGGCGGCGAGGTTGAGGACATCAACGGCGAGGTCCTGCCGGACCAGACCAACCTGGACATCCTGCCCCCTTCAGCTACCGGCGCGCCTCCGAACGCACCGACACTGACCTGGCTCAGGGGGGACGTCTCCACCGGCTATGAGTTCCGGGCCCGGTTCAACGAGGCGATGGATGAAACTACGGTGGAGGACGCGGACAACTGGCAGATCCAGGTGGGTGGCGCGACGATCCATCCCACCGGCGTGGTTCTCAGCAACACCACCGCCGGCGATGAGATCGCCGGACGAACCGCGACTGTCACCTTTGGTGATACGACGATGGCCCGGACCACCAGGGTGGTTGTTTCCGTCGGCGGTTCGATCCTCGACGTCAACGGCAACGCGCTGCCCCAGATGAGTCTGGAGGTCCGCGCCAACCTGGACGACACAACCCCGCCGACGGTAGTGTCCCCGGTCGGCACGTTGCCCGCGAGGCCCATGTGGGGCAGACTCACGTCCGGTGCCTATCCCCCCGGCGACAGCGAGTTCTATCACGTATCCGTTGTCTTCAGTGAGACCATGGACGCCAACTCGGCCACGAACCGGGAGAACTACTGGCTGGCCGGCAGTAATCCGACGGCAGTCACACTGGAGAATACGGGTACCATAGTGGAGTTGACGTTTGAAACGACGATCGCCGGCATCAGGACTTCGGACCCCCTGCGGATTTACAGCACGGTGCGGGACATCAACGGGCGGCCGACGACCAACGTTATCGGGATGCTCATCTCGCCCAACTACTACGAGACCGCTACGCCCGTAGCGCCTGAGATTCGGGAGATCTTCTGGGGCATCAACAAAGCGCCTTACCAGGTGAACGTCGTATTCAGTGAAGTGATGGACGCCGGTTCGGCCACCAATCCCAACGCGTATACCCTGGGCGCATCCGCCCCGCAAGCGGTGGCGCTCAGCCCCGA
>CAZOIA010000099.1:12205-21098 GCA_964579675.1 uncultured Planctomycetales bacterium
CCGGGAGAGACGGCCTCCATACCGACCAAATGGCTCAGCCCCGACGGGAAGACCGCGATGCTGAGCTTCGGCAACACCACGTTTGCCCCGCTGGTGGACATGCTGGACGTAGCCGACTGGCCCGCCCCCGCCGCGCCAAAGGATATCAACGGGCAGGCCTTTGCCGGGCAAATCGTTCCCCTGCCGCCCATGCCGGAGCAGCGGCCGACCGTTGATGACGACGGCCCGGTATTGCTCTCCGCGGTTTGGGCCGCCGACCATCCGTCCCAGTATCAGGTCCTCGCGACGTTCAACGAGGCGCTGGACGACACGTATGCCGGCACGGCCGGCTGCTACGAAATGGAGAGTGGAGGGTTCCCGCCGCTACCGGTTGCCGCCACAACTGCCAACTTGCTGCCCGGCGGCTTCCAGGTGTTGCTGGACTTCAACAATCTGTTCAACCGTAACAGCACGCTCGATATCGTCACCGTTCCCGGGCTGCCCCCTATTAGCATCCTGGATATGCATGACGATAATAACATTTGCACGTCTTCGGTGAATGTGCTCGCGAATCCGGCCGACACCTACGCCAACGTGTACGTGGATTTCTTCGGCCTGCCGACGGCGGATGCGATGTGGTCGGCGGACTTCGCGGGCGGCGGCTACGAGCTGTCGGTCACCTTCAGCCACGAGGTGCTCGACCAGCAGTCAGCGGAGACCCTGGCCCACTACGGGATCTTCGGGACGCTCATCAACCCGGTTCAGGCCGTCTTGGCCCCGGCCGACGATTTGGCCAACAGCATATTCGCCGGCAGAACGGTCACGCTGACTTTTGCCTCGACTCCCGGGCTGCCTTACCTGACCCGAGGGTTGAGTGCCTTCCAGGACCTGCTGGACGTGAGTTTGTCCGCTTCGGTGAGCGATGTGAACGGCAACTTCATGCCGCAGATACTGGGCGTGTTTATCATGCCCAATTTCAACGACGTGACGCCGCCGACGGTGGTCTTGGCGACCGCGACCGGGCCTGACGTAACCGTTATGTTCAGTGAGGCGATGGACCGGACCACGGCGGAGACGCGAGCCGCCTACACCCTTACCGCTATTGACCCTGTAACCGGCTTGCTGGTACCGGTTATTGATCCGGTCACCCTCTTGCCGGTCGCGCCGACCGTCGTGGTACTGCAGCCTGACGGCATGACGGTCTTGATGCAGTTTGCCATGCCGCCAGCCGGCTACAACCTGCGCGTGAGCGTAGGCGACTCGATCACCGACATTAACAGTCTGGCCAAGACTGAAGAGGACTTCCCGCTGTAGCAGGGACCTCCGGAGAACGTCGGACGGATTGAATACGTGAGGCCCCGGGCAGGTTTGCCCGGGGCTTTTTTGTGGCTCATCCGGCCGAAGCGTACGTGCCAGGCGGTCCAGGAGAGACCCCTGAGACCCTCTCTCGCGGGCTGCGGCGAGGTGTTCGTAGGCGGCGCCGCTTGGGGCCATGAGCGTCCCCGGTTCGAGGCCCCCGGCATGCCGACGACTTACCGAGCCTCACAAACTAAAGTGTAGGCGCAATCAACAGCGCCAAGTACAAACGTCATTATGTAAAATTCACAAGTCATATCGCCAAGTAGACCTGACATTTGATGGCCGATGGTGTAGGATAGAGATAGGAGGAACGCATGATGGCCGATTTTCGCCTTTGCAACCGTTTGAAGGTCGCACGTGCAGAGAAGAGTCTCTCCCAGGAGCAACTCGGCTTGCTGGCCGGAGTGACTCGCCAAACCATCAGTTCGATTGAAACGGGTCAGTACAACCCCTCGGCCTTGCTGGCCCTGGTCCTGGCCCGACGCCTGGACAAGCGGATCGAAGAGCTCTTCTTTCTGGAGGACGAGTCATGAGTACCCACCAAAGCGTGGAACAGGATGAACGGACAGTAGCGGTCATGGGTGCCAGCTCCCGATTGGCCTTCTTATTTCTCTACTTCGGACTCCTCATTGATTATGCGTACCGGGCCATAGTTCGTCACGAGAATGCTTGGGACTTGGTGGCCCTGGTCTTTGGAGGTTCGGTCATTGCCACGATATACCAAGCCCGCCATAAGACACTGGGAAAGACCTGGGTCAAGACGGTGGTGCTCTTCGGCGTCCTCGGAGCCGCATTCGGAGTTGTTCTTGCAATGACACAAGCCAGGTGAATCTCGGTTCGTTCGCCTCGATCCCGTGGGTTTGCGCGTTGGCACTGCTTCTGCGAGGACAGTACGCCTCACGTGGTCGTGGCACATGTAACCGTTCGCGGGAAGACGAAGTGCGCTTCAACCGGATGAACCTTTTTTGTCGCTGCACCGACCGACGGGGGCAGCGCGGCCCCTGCCGCCGGTCATTTGCGAAGCGGCGTGGTCTTCTGAAAGGCCTTGATCTGATCGAGGGGCACGATGCCCGTGGAGGCCCCGGGGGCCTGGATGCAATGAGCGGCCGTTGCGTTGCCGAGCAGGGCGGCCTCAGGCAGGTCGAGCCCTTCATGCAGGCCGGCCAGGAAGCCGGCGCTCCAACTATCGCCCGCCCCGGTGGTATCGACCACGTGGTCCACCCTGTAGGCAGGCACCCGGGTCTCGACGCCGGCGGCGTCCCGGCAGAAGGCCCCGTCCTCGTCCAGCTTGACCACGACGTTCCGGCAACCGCGATCCTGGAACGCCCGGGCGACGTCACCGGGGTCGTCGAGACCGCTGATCGCCCTGGCTTCCGGCTGCGAGGGGATGAAGTAGTCCAGCATACTCAGAGCGGGGTGGATGTTGGCGTGCCATTGCTCGGCCGACGCGCTGTCGAGATAGACGGTATCCAGGAGCGTCTTGGCCCCGGCCTTTCGGGCGTCGGCCAACAGCCGGGCCGTCTGCTCGCCGTCGAAGGTCTCCATCACCATCGTCCCGGCGACGAAGCAGAACCTGGCTTGCCGGATGATCTTCAGGTTGATGTCGTCGTAACAGAGGGTGGCATTGGCCCCCATGGTGTGGAAGAAGCTCCGCTGCCCGCCGGACAGCACGCAGACGAAGGTGTAGGGGGTATGGATCCCGTCGGTGTGGACGACGCCGTCCGTGCCGACCCCGTATCTAGTGAGTTCACTTATGACGAACTCGCCGAGGGCGTCGTTGCCGACCTTGACGACGGCGTCGCAGGCGATGCCCATCTTGGCCAGGGCGATCGAGCAGTTGACGGCGCATCCGCCCGTGGTCATGGTCAGCTTATCGAACAGCCGAAGCCCACCGGGCGGGGGGTAGTCGTCGATCGTCTGCCCGATGGCGTCTACCGTACAAATACCCACGTTGACGATGTCACTCATCTCGCGGCACCTCGTACAAGGTGGCATAGGGCGGCTGACCGGGTTGCTCGGGAAACGATACCGAGTCGATCATGCCGGCGTCAACCAGTCGGGCGAACAGATCGGCGTCGATCTGGGGGTAGAACCCGTAGGTCCTGCGCAGCCGTTCCATCTCACTCCAGTGGGCCAGCACGTGGGTGATGCCGCGGCGGCGGAGCCATTGCAGCACGGCCCCGGCGTCGGGGAGTCGGCGGACGGCGTCAGCGAGCGGGTGATGATTGAAGACGACGGCGCAGGTGCACGGGATTTGAATGTAGAAGCTCCGCGCCTCACCGACCAGCATGACGCGGGCTCCGCGGCCGAGGGCGTTGATCGCCCCCACATGCTGCGTCCCGGGCCACTCGCCCTGAACGAACCAGTCGGTGCGCCCGTAAGCGTGGATCGGCTGGCCCCCAATGCGGGTGTGACCATAGTAGAGTGTGCCGAGCCGGTACAGGTTCCACCCCGCCCCCACGGTCAGCAATGCACAGACAAGCCAGTACACCACTGGGAAGCGCACGTCCTCGAGCGTCCGTGCGGCCAGTATGATCAACGGTAGCAGCATCACCACCGCGAACCGCGCGTAGTGATGCGTCGCCGTCAGCCAGATCGTCCCCTGCCAGACGAGCATGATCACCAGGGCGGTGGTCCACCTGTCCCTGCGGAGCAGTGCGCCAAGGGCGGCCAGCACGATCACCAGCGCGCCCATGCGGAAGTCCCCAACGGTCCGCCCGAGCAAACGCGTGGCGACGGGCAGGTCGGCCCCGGCCGCCCCGTCCTGGCCGTGGGCATGCTGCCAGCGGGCCTCGAGCGCGTCATCCCAGGTGCCGGGGCTGGCCCCGAAAACCGTGTACGCCAGCGGGAATACCGGATTGCCGGTGTTGGCGACGTTCCGCACCATCCACGGCGAGAACGTGACCGCGGCTCCGGCCGTGAATACGACCAGACCGACGAGGCGCTGCCGCCAGGGGATGCGGGCGGCCAAGGAGAGAATCGCTGCCGGCAGGGCGATCATGGGTACGGCGGGGTACTTGAATCCCGCCGCCAGGCCGGCCAGCAATCCGGCGGCCAGGAGCCATCGGTGGGACGAGTCGGGCCGTCCTCCGGCCCGCAGCACCGCTGCCAACGAACACATCCCCATCGCCAGCATCCCGGTCTCGACGTAGGCGATCCCGGCGAGATACGCGGTCCACGGCAGCGTACCGGCCAGCACGCCGGCCAGGATACCCGCCCGCCGCGAGAAACTGCTACCGGCCAGCCACGACCCCGCCACGAACAGTCCCGCGAACGCCACATTAACCATCTTGGCCATGAACGACGCTTCGATCGCTCCGCCCCGAAGCGTCATCATCAGCAGCGACAACATCTCGCTGTTCAGCGGGAAGTTGCCGTAGACGTTGTTCGGCAGGAAGGCGATACGCCCGCCAGTGTGGAAGGTCTTGGGTACGGCCAGGTGGTACTCCAGGACGTCGTATCCGAACGCCTCTTCCTTCCACAGGACGCCCGGCGGCAGAGCCGCCGCCAGCAGGGCGATGGCCAGAAACGGGCAGACTGCCAGCCAGAGCCAGTGACACTCCTGAATGGGCCGCTGAGCCGCGTCTGGATGCTGTTCGTACCGGCCGACCTCCGGGTCGGGCCTTGTTACTGCGGGCTTTTCGCCTTCGGGCGGACGCGGTTTCAGGTACCCCAGTCGGCGAAGGTCGAACGTCAGCCAACTCAGCCCCGCCGTCGCCAGACCGGCCACCAGCGTCAAGGCGACCGGGCGGCTCAACAGGCCCGCGGACCCGAGCCCGAGGACGACCAGGGAGAGTGTGCCGATGCCCAAGCCGGCCCCGATGACGAGCCGCTCGTCCCACGTCGCCGTCGGCAGCCTGAGCAGTTGTACGATCCATCCGCCGGCCAGCCCCGCCGCCGCCAGTGCCACCAGTGCCATGCCCCCTTCCATCACGACAATGGCAAGGGCCGCTACCGACTCGCACGCAACGATAAGAAGGACCACCGCAGCCGCGATGATGAGGATCAGGCCCGGCGAGCGCCACCACGCGGGGCGGATGGTCGCGGGCGATTCCCGATCGCCGGGGTCTGGGCGAGGGTCCTGCACACAGATAGGTTAGCCCACGCCAACGCCTGCCGAAAGGCGCCAAGGCGGCACGGACAAGCCGGTTCGCTCGTGTTACAATCGCGCGTGTGATGGCGGCTGGTGACACGAACCGCGGCGGCGCCCCGCGGAGGCGTAACATGTTGGATGAACTGCCCCAACCACGTCGGGCATTCCGCTCGCACAGGCCGCTGATCGTTGCCATTGTGGTGGGCGTGCTGTGCGGTTGGCTGCTGTATCTCCATTTCTTCAACCGGCCCGGCGGTGGGCCGTCGCCCGAGCCACGGGCGATCACGCCTCGCGGCAGCTTGGCGGAAACCGAGAAGACCACGATCGAGCTGTTTCAGAACGCCTCCCCTTCGGTGGTCTACATCACGAACGTCGCCCTGCGGCGGAACCGGTTCCTCCTGAACGTCATGAAGATCCCGCAGGGGACGGGTTCCGGGCTCATCTGGGACACCGACGGTCACATCGTGACCAACTTTCACGTAATCCAGGACGCCGACGCCGTGGAGGTCACGCTGTACGATCATTCGGATTGGCAGGCCCGGGTGGTAGGGGCTGAGCCGGACAAGGACCTGGCGGTCCTGAGGATCGGTGCCCCGGCTGACCGGCTGAGGCCGATCCCGATCGGCACCTCCAATGACCTCCAGGTGGGCCAGACGGTCTTTGCGATCGGGAACCCCTTCGGCCTGGACCAGACGCTCACCACCGGCGTGGTCAGCGCCCTGGGGCGAACGATCCAGGCGGTCACCGGGCGGACCATCGAGGACGTGATTCAGACCGACGCCGCCATCAATCCGGGCAACTCCGGCGGGCCGCTGCTCGACAGCGCCGGCCGGCTGATCGGTACGAACACCGCGATCTACAGCCCGTCCGGCTCCAGCGCGGGGATCGGCTTCGCCGTCCCGGTGGACACCGTCAACCGCGTGGTCCCGCAACTCATCACTCACGGGCGCGTCATTCGTCCGCAACTCGGCATCGAGGTATTCAGCGAGCGGATCAATGCTGGCATCATGAGGAGGCTGGGCGCCGAAGGGGTGCTGGTCCGCGGCGTGCAAGAGGACTCGGGGGCCGCGGCCGCCGACCTTCGCGGCGCACGGGTGACCCGAAACGGCGACCTGGTAGTCGGGGACATCATCCGGGGAATTGACGACGCCGAGGTGACTTGCATCGACGATCTGCTCAACGCCCTCGAAAAACACAAGGCCGGCGATACCGTGAAGGTGGCCTTCCTGCGTAATGATCGTGCGATGACGGCCGACGTCACGCTGCAATAGGCGGGGCGAAGGATCTGGCGGCACGGTCAACCGCCACGAGGCGCGAGCGAAGGCTGCCCGTGCCGGCTCACTCACCATTCAGGCATTTCGTCGCCGAAGGTGCAGCCCACGCCGCGGGCGGCGGCAATGAGCGGATGGCCAGGCGGGACGAGGCGCTGCTGACCGGCAACGGATTGGAGCGGGACGCTGGTGATCGCGGCGCTCTGCATGACGACGAGTTCGTTGAACTTGCCAGCCAGCGCCAGCTCAAGGGCCTTGTGGCCGAAGAGCGTTCCCAGCACCCGGTCGGCGGGTACCGGCGTGCCGCCCCGCTGGACGTGGCCCAGGATCGTGGCCCGACATTCCAGACGGGTCTGCGCGGCGATCTGCTCGCAGAGGACTTCGCTGACGCCGCCGAGGCGGATCGGGTCCGGGCTGTCGCGGACAACGCGATCGACGACCTGCTCGCCGCCTTTGGGCCTGGCCCCTTCGGAGACGGCGATGATGGTAAACGCCTTGTCGTGCCGGCTTCGCTTCAGGCAGTAGTCACAGATCACGTCGAGGTCGTAGGGGATCTCGGGGATGAGGATGACGTCGGCGCCACTGGCGACCGCGCTGTGTAATGTCAGCCAGCCCGCGTTCCGGCCCATCAGCTCGACGAGCATGACGCGATGGTGGCTGGAGGCGGTGGTGTGGATCCGGTCGAGGGCCTCGGTGGCAGTGTTCACCGCGGTCTGGAAGCCGAAGGTGATCTCGGTGTGCATGAGGTCGTTGTCGATGGTCTTGGGCACGCCGACGCAACGGATGCCATGCTCGGCCAGCCTGGCAGCGCCGGTCATGGTGCCGTCGCCGCCGATGCAGAAGATGACATCGAGTTTCCTCGCGCTGACATGCTCGACGACCCTCTCGGTGACGTCCTTGAAGATCGGCTTGCCGTCCAGATCGGTGCCCACACCAAAGTGAGCAGGGTCGGCACGATTACTGCTCCCGAGGATGGTCCCGCCCCGGGTGAGGATATTGGAAACGTCGTTCGCGGTGAGGCGGTGCAGGGCGTTCCGGATCAGGCCCAGGAAGCCGTCCTGGATGCCCCAGACCTCCAGGCCGTGCTGGTAGATGGCGGTTTTCGCCACAGCCCGGATCACGGCATTGAGCCCCGGACAATCCCCTCCGCCGGTCAGGATTCCAATTCTTCGGATAGGCACATCCATGCTCATAGTGTGCAGCCCCTTTCAGTGGTTCATGCTCGAATGGGTCCGCGAGCTGCTTGGGATCGCGCGATGGTATTGTGAGCGGTCTGCGCGGAAGTTCAACCCGGCCGTCGAGGTGCTCGTAGAAGTACTGCCCGGCGATGACCGGCACCTCGCTGAACCCGACCATCACAATATCGGCGCCGGCAACGGTGCTTTCCTCACTTGGCCCGATTACCCCCCCTGTCGCGGTCAGCCGGGCTGAGGCAGTGGGCCGGGGCCCAGCTCGGGCTCCGGTGGCGAATCGGCCTTCGGCTGCGGGGCGGAGGCGCGAGCCGCCCGGTCGGCATCCAGGAGATCCGACAGGGTTGGTCGCGCGAGGACGTCACCCCGCATCAACGCATGGATCTCCGAGGCGTCCAGGGTCTCGTATTTGAGCAAGGCCTGGGCGATGGCTTCGAGCTTGTCGCGGTTCTCCTCGAGTATCCGCCGGGTATCCGCGTAGGCAGCATCGATCACCTTGTGAACCTCTTCGTCGATGAGCTGGGCGGTCTGCGGCGAGTAGTCCTTGCCGCCGGGCAGATCGGCAAACACGGTCGTCCGGCTGGGATCATCGCCGTAGTAGACGAACCCCACGCGGTCGCTCATGCCCCATTCGGTGACCATTTTTCGGGCCATGCTGGTCGCTTGCCGGATGTCCGCCGACGCGCCGGTATTGACGTCATCGCAAACAAGCTCCTCCGCGATTCGCCCGGCACAGAGCACCCGCAGGGTGGCCTGGATCCACTTCTCGCCATAGTTGGTCCGGTCCTTCTCCGGCAATGAGAAAGACTGGCCGAAGGACGCTACAAGGCTGGACAAAAAAATCATTGTTCCTTTCTGCCCGGAGAGCAAACTATCGGGCATCGGACATAAAAACTTTATGAACGAAGTTTGTTACCACCGAAAATTTACTGTTCCGAAAAAATGGGCAGGCATGCGAGTATTTTTACACTTTGGTGCTGTCGATTATGACTGTCGTGCAT
>CAZOIA010000100.1:0-20611 GCA_964579675.1 uncultured Planctomycetales bacterium
TGCGACGTGCCTTTTCCACTTTCGCACCTTCGCACCCTTTGGGCCGGGGCTTGGCCGAGGCAGCATGGGGCTTCCGCCGGCCCGCCGCCTGGACTCTCACGCAACCCTTTGCTCCGACGAACAACAACGCCGGGCGCTGCTTGACAAACCGATCGGGCCGGCTATAAGGATACCGACCGACCGGTATGTCTATTCGGGGAACACGACCATGGCCGCGACAAAGCGCGAATCCGGACGGCAGCGGGGCCGGGCCACCCGCTCGGACATCCTCGAAGTCGCCCGACGGTTGTTCAGCGAGCACGGGTATCACAACACCGCAGTCGCAGACATCCAGCAGGCCACCGGCCTGACCAAGGGCGCCTTCTATCATCATTTCCGGTCGAAGGAGAAGCTTGCCCTGGCGGTCCTGGAGACGGCCCAGTCGGCCTACGACGAGCAGTTGATCGAACCGGCAATGAAACGGGCCTCGCCGGCCGAGCGGATCGCGGGGCTGCTCGACGGGGCGATTGAGCTGAATGCCCGGCCCGAGTGGTGCAACTGCCAGATGATGGTCACGCTGGGTGCGGAGCTGACCGCCAACGATGGGCCACTCCGCGAGGCGGTGCAGGCCATGCAGATCAGCTTCTTTGAACTGTGGCGCGACCTGATCGATCAGGCCCGGCAAGCAGGCCAGATCAACGCCCGGATCGACCCGCCGACTGCCGCCCAATGGATCATGAACACCATGGCCGGCCTGCTGCTGGCCCGCAAGCTTGGGACGGCCCAGGTGCCGCCCGACAAGCTCATCGAGTTGATGAAACAGAGGTTGCTGGGCAAGCCCTCCCGCCCTCGGGCGCCTGACAGAGCACAGGACGAATAAACCCACGGAAACAACGGGCAGACCGGAGGCCGCCTTTCAAAGGAGAACGAGATGAACGGGACCGCAGCCATCAAGGCATTACTCGAACAGGGCCGCCAGTGGCTCATGGCTCTGATCTCCGACATGAAGGACTCAGCGACCGCATTCCCCACGCCCAAAGGCGGGAACCACCCCCTCTGGGTGCTCGGGCATGTGGTTCATTCGGAGGCGAGCGTGGTAGCCCGATTCATCCACGGGCAGGAAGACCCGTTGGCCCAGTGGAGCTCATTGTTTGGCATGGGCAGCACCCCGGTGGCCGACGCCGGAAGGTACCCGTCCATCGATGAGCTGATGGCCGAGTTCGAGAAGGTGCGAGCCAGCACGCTCAAGCTACTCGATTCGTACACCGATGCCGACTTGGACGCTCCGAGCAAGGCGCCGGCTGACCTGAAAGCCATGTTCGGGACGGTGGGGCAGTGTCTGGTGAGTCTCGGCCTGCACTGTGCGTTTCACGCCGGCCAAGTGGCCGACGCCCGCCGGGCGTCGGGTCGAGAACCCTTGTTCCGGTGATCCGCGGCCGTAGACGCGGTCCAGCGCCGGCCGGGCGGTGCGTGCACTTGACGGCGGCGGTGGTCAGCCGGGATAACCATACCCTGACCAAGCCGATCGCCGGCCCCCGGCCGAATCGGGTGTTTCATTCACGGAGTCATTAGCTGTGATCACGAGAAGGGTTTTACTGCGCTGCCTCACTCTTGCGTGTTTCAGTCTCCTCTGCCCGGCCACTCTGCTGTCCGCCGCCGATGCACGCAAGCCGGGCAAGCTGCGATGGGAGAAGCACAAGCTCGTCGAGAGCCTTAACGAGGCACTGGACGTCGCGGACGTGAACCGCGACGGCAAGCCCGACATTATCGCCGGTCCGCACTGGTTCGAGGGACCGGCGTGGAAACGCCACCCCCTGCGTGACATCAAGATGAACAACAAGGAATTCCTAGAGACCAACGGCGACCATGCGATCGACCTGAACGGCGACGGGTGGGTCGACGTGATTTCCGGGTCGTGGTTCTCGGACAAGATCTTCTGGTACGAGAACCCGGGCAAGGCCGGCCTGGCGGCGGGTGAGAAATGGAGTCAACGACCGGTCGTGTCCGGGCAGGAAGCGTGCGAGGGCTTGCTGTTGGAGGACCTCGACGGCGACGGCGTCCCGGAACTCGTCGCCAACAGTTGGAACAAGGACAAGCCGCTGACGGTCGTGCGGATCAAGCCCGGCCGCAACGGGCAGCCGCCGGCCTTCCAACCGATCGAGATTGGAGGCCCGGGAACCGGGCACGGCATCGCAGTCGGGGACATCAACGGCGATGGACGCCCGGACCTGTTCGTTTGCCAGGGATGGTACGAGCAACCCCCCGGCGAATGGTTCGCCAGGAAGTGGAAATTCCACAAGGCGTTCAACCTGCGTCACGTGAGCCTGCCCTGCGTGATCGCCGACGTCAACGGTGACGGCAAGAACGACATCATTGTCGCCCAGGCCCACGACTACGGTTTGCGCTGGCTCGAGCAGGGCCCGGTCACCGCCGGCGAGATCACCTGGACCGAGCACGAGATCGACAAGAGCCTATCGCAACTGCATTGCCTGGTCTGGAGGGACCTCGACGGAAACGGCCGGAAAGAGCTGGTCACCGGGAAGCGCTGGCGGGCACACAGGGGTCGCGACCCCGGGGCAGCCGAGCCGGTCTGCCTGGTCCGGTACGTATGGGACTCATCGACGAAGCAGTTCGAGAAGGACTTCATCAGCTACGACGAGGGCATCGGCACCGGGATGCAGATCCGCCTGGCGGATCTCGATGGCGACAAGCGGCTGGACATCGCCGTGGCGGGCAAGACCGGGACCTATGTTCTGCTCAATCGCGGGCCGGCGGCGTCGAGACCGGCCAGGGTATCTGCTGCCCCAGCCCGGCCGTTGCGAGTCCCGGTTCCGCCGAAGACGGACTGACAGCGATCTTGACGGTGAGTCCGCGGCCGCTGATCATCACCTTCCATGACGGGTGGTCAGTGGAGAGAACCAGGGGGCGTCGAGATCGATTGCCCATGTTCGAACCGGGAGCCTCACCGCCGGCCTGCCCTCACGCCATTTCACCGACGGACTCTTGTCAGCGTTCTGCTTGTCGCGCTGCCGACAGTCGTTCTGGGCGGGGCGTGGCGGTTGGGTGGGGTGTCCGCGCTTGAGGACGACCTGATCTACTATCTGCCGGTCCGGCAGTACATCGGTGAGCGGATCGCAGCCGGTGAGTTTCCGCTATGGAATCCGCTGACTCTGATGGGCACGTCCATCGCCGCCGATCCGCAGAGCGGACTGTGGTATCCGCCCACTTACCTGTTCGTAATATTGCCGCCGCTGGTGGCCTATCCGGTCACGATCATTCTGCACTTCGCGTTGGCCGGGGGCGGGATGTACCGCTTTTTGCGGGCCTCGCGGCGGGACTGGCGGGCCGCCCTGCTGGGCGCGGTCGCGTTCGAGTTCTGCGGATACCTGATCGCCCACCGGGCCCACCTGACGATCCACCATGCGGTGGCCTGGCTGCCGTGGATCTTCTACGGCTGGCGGCGGTTTGCTGACGCGGGACGGTATCGACACTTCGCCCTGGCATCGGCCGCACTGGGCGTACAGATGCTCGTGCAGCACATCCAGGTGTCGATAATCACCGCGGTGCTGCTGACCGGTTACGTTGCCGCCGTGCTCTGGCCGCTTCGACGCAGCCTGTGGTGGCAATACCCGCTGGGCATCTTTGTCGGCGCGATGCTCGCGGCGGTTCAACTGCTCCCGACCGGGTTTCACTTCGCCGCCAGCGGGAGGGGGCCCGCCTCGTATTCCCTGTTCATCGAGAACTCCTGGGTGCCGACTTCTGCGCTGACGCTGCTGTTTCCCATGCTCTTTGGATCGCGGACCCCGAACTTCTGGGGCCGGCCCTGGTGGGGCATGTCTCATTTCTGCGAACAGTGGGCCTATGGTTCGATCCTGGTCCTCGTACTGGCGGGGGCATCGCTTTCGCTGCTGCGGAGGAGAAAGGGGACAGGCACCCTCCTGGCCGCCCGAGAGCGCTTTCAGTTCCTCGACGCGGGCGCCTCGCGCGAAACCGACAAGAAGGTGCCCCTCCCCTTTTTTCCGGAGGTCTTCTTCTGGTGGGCGGCATCGCTGATCGCGCTGGTCCTCGCGCTGGGCGAATTCACCCCCCGCTTCATGCCGGTCAGCAAGTGGCTGTTCCACCTGCCCTTCTACCGCAACTTGCGCGTACCGGCGCGGTGGATCCTGGTGTGGTCGGTGGCGATGCCGGTCCTCGCCTCGGCGGTGGTGTCCGTCATGCTGAGCGGCGGCGATGCGGCCCGGCGGGCCGCGCGGTGGGTCAGGCTCATGGCCACCCGCACGCTGCCGTTAGCCGCGGTCGCGTGCATCCTGGTCATGGTCATCGCGCGCTGGCAGGTGGGCGCGCTGGAGTCGGCCTACGGCGACAGATACGGCGCTGAGACGGTCCTGGCGGGGCTCAGGTCGGCGGTTCGTCTCAGCAATCGCGCCATCTGGTGGCCGATCGTCCTGATGATCGTCACGGCGTGGCTTCTGCTGCGCTGGTCGCACAGCGATCGGTCGCGAACCCTCCCGCTGCTGTTCTGTCTCCTGCTGATCGACCTGACCAGCGTGGCGGCGTTCGTAGACGTGGACGTCCATACGTACCGGCGGGCTGACATCCAGACGCCGCCGCCCCTGGCCGGGGCCATACGACGGCTCGAATCCCGGCCCGGCCACCGCCTGCTCGTCCCCAGGTTGCAGGCCGACTACGACCGCCCGCTCGAAGTCCTGTGGCCGCAAACGAACCCGATGCACGGGATCGCGACGTTCAACGGCTACGGACCCTTCTGGCCGCTTGCCAATCGACTGCTGTTTCGATTCATGCCGTGGGGCGCGAGCGAAGCCATGCTCGAGCTGCTCGAAAATCCCCGACTTATGAAGGCAATGGGGGTTCGCTTTGTGGCGGTCCGAACGGAGCAGGAGCGTGAGTTGCTCAGGGCGGCGACACGGCTGCCCAGGGTTGACCAGGGCATCGAGCCGATCGCCGGCTCAGAACGGATGACACCGGTTCGCTATGGGCGGGACATCCATTGGCCGGTTCGTATCGACGAGCCGGGACTGTACGAATTGGCATTCGATGCTGAGCCGGTGCCCGGTTCACCGAGTCGATGGTTCGTACGATTGGAGACACCAGCCGGAGAACCCATCGGGTGGACACGAACATTGGCTCCGGTGGATCTGTCGATGGGCAGGCGGCGGATGCGATTCCTGTTCCGATGTGATCGGTCGATCGGGCCGGCCTATGCGCGGGTCAAAGCGGAGATGGGCTGGGCCCTATCCGTCGGTCAAGCCGCTTTTGGCCGGGTCGCAGCAGCGGCACAACCGGGTGGCACGGATCCGGCGTTGGTGCGTCGGGCCGACTTGCCGGGCGGCGTCTCCTTATACGAACTTCCCGGAGCCGTTGAACTCGTGCGCTGGGCCGAGCGCGTCGAGCCCGCCACCGATCTACCGGACGCCATCGAGAAACTGCTGGCCCAGCCCATGGCAATCGGGCTGCCCGGAGCGGCAGTCGTCGAGTGGCCTGACCAGCATGCTCCCCTGCCCCGAGCAGGTGATGGTACAGTTGCCTGCCGGCGACCGGCAGGTCACGACCTGCGTATCGAGGCGAACTCGACGACGGGGGGGCTCCTGGTGTTCAACGAATCCTATGATCCGGGGTGGAGCGCCACGACGGACGGTGGGCAGGTGGACATCCTTCGCGTGAACGCGGTTTGCCAGGGGGTGGTTGTCCCCCCCGGCCCGCACCAGGTCAGATTCGTCTATTGCCCCCGGGGATTGGGGGCGGGAGCGGCCGCCTCGGTCGCAGCACTGGCTATATTGGCCGCTGGTTTCTTCTTAACCACCAGGCGCCGCCCTATGATAAGCATGACGCCCACCCGGTAGAACCGGCATCGGGCTCGTGATACAGTACAGGCTGCCGGTCAGGCCGCCGATACAAGCCCGGGACAACAGCCGGGCGGCGGAATTGACAGGACCGGCGGGGTTCAGGCGTCTTACTCCGCGAAGGAAGGATCCGTTCAGGTACGGACAGCCCCGGGAAGGCGGCCCTTATCCCCACGGGAGAAACGCCGATTGCAGAGCGAGCGAGGAGGTAACCAAAATGACCGTGTCCAAGTCCAATCTGCTACGAGCCTGGTTTCTGCTCGCCGTGCTGGCCGTGGTCGGCCTGTTGTTCCACGAGCAGATCATCGGAAGTGTGGCCTACGCCGTTGAGAAGGGCAAGCTCGAGGCGGGCCAGGAGCGTCTGGCCAAGGTCGAGGCGATTTCCGAGGCCTTTCGCCTGGTGGCCCGGCAGGTCAAGCCGGCGGTGGTTCACATCACCACCACCGCCGAACCGGGGAAACGCTTCGTCAGGGACCGCCGCCGGTTCAACCTCGATGAGCTTCCCGAGCAGCTTCGGGAGTTCTTCAAGCATTGGGAAAAGGGGCTCCAGCTTCCGGAGCCGGCTCCGCGTGAAGCCAGCGGCAGCGGCGTGATTATCGACGCTGATGAAGGCTTCATCATCACCAACTACCACGTCGTGGCCGACGTGGACGAGGACGGGGGCCGGATCGACGTCCGCCTCGCCGAAGGCCGCAGATTCAAAGCCGACATCGTCGGCCGGGATGCGAAGACCGACCTGGCCCTGCTGCGAATCAAAGCGGACCGCCTGCATGCTCTCAAGCTCGGCGACAGCGACTCCTCGGAGGTCGGCGACTGGGTGCTGGCGACCGGGGCGCCGTTCGGGCTCGAGCAGACGGTCACGCAGGGAATCATCTCCGCCAAGGGCAGGACCCACATCCTGAGGATCGGCTACGAAGACCTCATTCAGACCGACGCGGCCATCAATCCGGGCAACAGCGGCGGACCGCTGGTCAACATGCGCGGGGAGGTGATCGGCATCAACGTGGCCATCGCCACCAACGGGCTCCTCAGGGGTTACATGGGGGTCGGGTTTGCCATCCCCAGCAATACGGTCAAGGAGATCCTCCCCCGGCTCAAGGAGGGCAAAGAGATCATCCGCGGCTATCTGGGCGTGCGAATCGCGAGTCTCGACGCCTACGGTGCGGGATTCGGCAAGACCTTCGGCCTGGACGAGGACGAGGGTGTCCTCGTCGAGGAGGTGTTCTCCGACACCCCCGCGGCCAAGGCGGGGCTGAAGATGGACGACGTCATTCTCGCCTTAGGGAAAACGCGGGTGAAGTCCGCGACGCAACTTACAGACCTCGTCGCCCGAACCGCTCCCGGGACCAAGGTGGACCTGCTCGTCTGGCGGGACCGGAAGGAGATCACGATCCCCGTAGCTATAGAGAAGCAACCGAAGGACTTCTTCGCATGGGGTTCGGAGTATCGAGGCACCGAGCCGCAAGCCGGGGCAGGCGACGGACCGGTCACTATCGAAGCCCTTGGCATGACAGTCGAGCCGCTAACGGACGAACTGCGAGACAAGTACGGCCGGGGCGAGGAGGAGGACGTCGAGGACATGCTCGTGGTCACCGAGGTCGAGCCCCTCGGCGAAGCCCGGGCGCTGGGCATCAGGGCGGGTGACTTGATCGTCAGCGTTCAAGGAAAGCGCATCAAGACCGGACGTGAACTCCAAAAGGCGCTCAGCGATAAGGCTTTGGAGCAGGGCGTGCGAATCCGCGTCAAGACCAGATCCGGGTATCGCACCTTCTACGAGCGGATCAGCCCGTAACCGATGGACAGGCCGATCCGCAGCCAGCGCCACGGATCACCTTCCGGCGGCGCGCTCATGCGCGGCCAGGCAGGCTCGTTATCCCTTCCGTTTGCTTCTCAGGAAGTTGTCGAGCCGCTCGAACATCTTGCTGCGGGCGTCGGGATTACTGTCCAGAAACGACAACATGGCCGCGGCGACAACCTTCTCCTTGACGTAGCCGGACTTCGAACATTCCTTGTCGAAAGAGGCGACCAGTTTTCCCGGCAGGTAATAGGAACGTTTCGGTTTCTCCATGGGTTGTGCTCTCCTATGTGACCGCCCCACCATCGAAACGGGCAGGAAACCAGTGGTCGTCCCAACTCTCACGACCGTGCGCCGCCCCGCACCGTCGGGCCCGGTACGGTTGCAGTATTATGGGCTGTCCGACACCGGTTGTCCATACGATTCCCGTTGACTCACCCGCCGGCGGCCATATAATCCTCTCCCACCAGAGGTCATGGATTGCCGGCGCGGTTCGCCAGCCCGAAGGGCACCTCTGGACCGCAGCTTCTCCAGCATCCGAAAGGTCGTGAGCCCTTGCACAACATGGGATCACTGATTGCGGGATGTCTGCTGCTCCTGGTGCTCCCGTGCGTATCATCGAGCGGCCAGACTTTCGCTCCGGTACCCCTGGAAGGCCGCGATGCCACTGTGCCTCTGTTGCCCCCAGGCATCATCCGCGATGTGCCGGAACTGTTTGGCATGTATGCCCACATCTGGGCTCTCGATGACGACACGCACGTGATCCAGTATTCCGGCGACTTCGCGCTGCATCTCGGTCACCGGAGCCTGTCCAGCCAGGAGGCCGTCGTATGGATGCAGGAAAGCCTCTGGGAGCATGCGGCCTACTACCACTTTGAAGTGTTCCTTTCCGGGCACGCCCGGGTCGACGAATCAGCCGGTAGCGTAACCACCGGGCCCGTGCTGTTCGTCACATTCAACACCACCGCTCCCGCCACGATCAGCGATGATGTCCACACAAACGAGCCGTCATTGGAAACAAGGCTCTACCAGGAAGGGGCGAAAATCCGTCAGGCTTTTCACGCGGCGGCCGAACCTTCCACCCGCCCGGCCGGAATGCAGGTTTATCCACCGGAATCCCGCGTCCCGCCGCGGCCCAGAGCTCACCCCATAGTCCGGTTCCGGGCCAGAGAGGATCTCGTCTTCGACGAACGGCAGGGAACCATCACCGCCATCGGTGACGTGTACGTCTCCCAGGGGCTCGTGGACAGCGGCGATTTCCTCGAGATGCGAACGGAGGCCGCCGTGCTTTTCTTGGCTAAGCCCCAGGAGGTTGACCAGGAGGGTGATCTCACGAGCCTGCCCGCGGAACCGGCGGCCCCCAAGCTGGCACCGTTCCCCCCCGAGCGGACCGACGAGTCGGCACCGGATGTTGGCACTTCGCTGGGCCTTGGCGAGGGGCTGGGGGCCAGGGTCGCCGGCGTCTATCTCGAGGGCGACGTGATGCTTACCCGGGGGGAACGCATGATTCGGGCCTCGAAGCTTTACTATGATTTCGAGAACGACCGGGCGCTGATTCTCGATGCCGTCATGCGGGCGATGGCCCCCGACCGCAACGTTCCCATTTACGTCCGGGCCGCCCGGGTCCGGCAACTGTCAACCACGGAATACGTCGCCCACAAGGCCGTCATCAGCACCAGCGAGTTCCACACCCCCCACGTCCACATCGGCGCGAGTCGCGTCTTCCTGGCCGACGCGACCCCTCGTGATCAGGCGGGCCGGATCACCGGCCTGGAGGCCGGCAGCTACCGGATCCACGACGCAACGCTCAACCTGGAAGGGGTTCCCATCGCCTACTGGCCCTACGCCACCGGCGACTTCCGACGCGGGGAAACCGCGATCCGGAGTGTCCGATTCGCCTACGGTGACGACTTCGGGGCAACGTTCCAGTCGAAGTGGTACGTGTTCAACCTGCTCGGCCTGGAGGAGCCGGAAGGCGTCGAAGGGATCCTTCGGCTGGACTACTTCAGCGAGCGTGGGCCAGGGGTGGGCCTGGACGTCGACTACGAGCTCGACGACGCCTACGGTCTCCTGCGCGGTTACTACATCCACGACACCGGCGAGGACAATCTCGGGTTGTTTCGCGATGGCGAGCCGGATACCGAAAACCGCGGCCGATTCACCATCCGCCATCGCCAATTCCTGCCCAAGGGATGGGAACTGACTCTCGAAGCGTCCTATCTCAGCGACCCCCATTTCCTGGAGGAGTACTTCAACGCTGAGTTCGAGGAGGGCAAAGAGCAGGAGACACTGCTCTACCTCAAGAAGCAGAAGGATAACTGGGCGTTCACCGCGCTGGCCCAGTGGCGGGTGCTCGACTTCCTGACGCAGACTGAACATCTGCCCGATCTGGGTTTCCACTGGATCGGCGAGCCACTGCCCGGGCATGCCAGTTTCTACAATGAATCCCACCTCGGGTTCGTGCGCTACAAGCCCGACAATCGCCGGTTCTTCGAGAGCAATCGACTCTTCGACAACACCGACCGGAGCGACATCACGTTCCGGGGCGACACGCGGAACGAGATCGCCCTGCCCATCAAGCTCACGTCGTTGAACGTGAACATCGTGCCGTTCGCGACCGGGCGGGCGGGTTACTGGGACTCCAGCCCGAGGGACGGTTCGGTGGACCGTCTGTTCGGCACCGTCGGCGTTCGCGCCGCCTCGCAACTGTGGCGGGTCTTCGAGAACATCACGTCCAGACTGTTAGACGTCCACGGCGTCCGCCACATCATCAAGCCGGAAATCGCCGCCTGGGCCAGCGCCAGCAACCGCGACAGCCTGGACCTTTACCCCTTCGACGAAGGGGTAGAGGACATCGACGATTTCTACGGCACCTCGCTGGCCCTCCGGCAACGATGGCAGACCAAGCGCGGCGGGCCTGCTGGCGGCAGCGGGCCGCCCGGGGGCGAATCGGGCGAGTGGCAGAAGGTGGACTGGATCGTTTTAGACGTCGAGTTGAACTTGTTCGGCAACGCCCCCGAGAACGATTTGCCGATCGGGCGCTTCTACCCGAGCCGGCCCGAGAACAGCGCCCCCAGAAGCCACGTGCGGACCGACTTCATGTACCGCATCAGCGATACCACGGCCATCCTCTCTGACGGGAACTTCGATCTCAACGACGGCGACCTCGATTTGTTCAACCTTTCCTATGCCGTCGAGCGGACACCCAGGTTCTCGTACTTCGTCGGATACCGCCGGATTCATGACACCGATTCGCATCTCGTCGGCGCTGGCGCGAACTACGAAATCAACACCAAGCATCGCCTGGCCGTCCGGACTTACTATGATCTCGACCGCAGCAGGACCGAGTCGTTCGACATCACCATCCTCCGCCGGTTCCCTCGCTGGTATGCCGCGATTACCTTCGCCGTTGACCGGATCGAGGACGACATCGGCATCGGACTGTCGATCTGGCCGGAGGGCGCCCCTCAGGCGGCGCTGGGCTCCCGGCGCTACACCGGTCTGTCCACCTCCACCGGCATCCGGCCGGAAGACTAACCCCCAGGTTAGACGCTCGGTTCGTTGGTCCGCGACGGCCCCGGCGGCGGCGTCAGGGACGATTCTGTCTCCCAGTTTCGCAACTTGGGCTAACCACTGTATTCCCAAGCTCTTACGCGTTCGTGATGCTACCGCGTTCGTGACACTACGCCCGCAGCGAAGTGCCGGGGCCCCAGGTTACCCTGCTCGAGTTCTGCAAGCCGATGTAAAGCCGTGGTGCTCACACTTTTTCTCGTTTTTCTGTTGACACCGTAAACGCGATTCGTTATTATGACGTTCCAATACGTATATGGGTATCGTCGTTTCGCGGCTGCGGCGACGTGGCCGTGGCATGAACGTCTGGTATCGCAGCCGGATTCAGGGTGAGGCTCGGGGTGCCAGGCCCACCAAGGAAGGTGATCACGGGGGCGAAGGAAGCATGTGTTGAGGGAAGGGAGGTCTTGCCCGCCGAGCCGTTGGCTCGCCACCTCAACCGTGCCCTTCTCGCTGCCCGGTCCCGCCAGGATCGCTGTCACGTTTGTGGACATCGATCGCTTGCTGGAGGAGATGGGAAAGTGGGCTTACCAGGGACACGCCCGCTGACAACTCAGCACGCACGCCTGAGGAGGTTCCCCGAGGGTGGCCCGCCTCTTTGTTTATCGATTTCGCACGGCAACGGAAGGACAGGTCGCCTCCGCGACCTTTTATTGAGAGGAAAAGCACAACCAATCATGAACGCAAGGAAAATGAGGGAGAAAAAAATGAAAAGGTTAGCAACAATTGGTGCAGTAGTCGGGCTGATGCTGATGGCAACCAGTGCAAGAGCTGATGACCCTACCCATACTGCAGACATGTGGATCGTTAGTCTTGGTGGTAACAATTATGGTATATACGTGAACGGCTGGGATGACAACGTGAATGGTGGGGTGTCGTGGGCTTTGGTTGGTGATGCGGCAAACCCTGTTGCCGGAGGATCGGCGACGGGTGACGGACCGTCCATCTGCTGGGTAATGGGTGATGCTTCGGTCGCACCGGATGGTTCCGACGCTTCTTATAGTCATGTTCCGGGTTGGGATGCTGGTCGCTGGGGCATGATAGATAGCTTCTTCCACGATGAGTATAACGTACCGCCTGCTGTATATTACGATGGTTTTACTTCAGACGCTACCGAGCTGAAGCTGTACGTATACGCTTGGGATGGGACATCGATTAATCTAGTTGATACCTATACGCCTCCACTGACTGAGGTCTGGGTTGATGACGACGATCCCACGTGTGGGGGCAACAGCCCTTGTTTTGATAATATTGCGGATGCGATAGCTGCGGTCGCCGACGGCGGCACGGTCCACGTTGCGGCGGGGACGTACAATGAGCGGCTCACGATCAACAAGTCGCTGGAACTCCGCGGCGCGCAGTATGCTGTTGATCCGACGCCTGCCGGCGTGAGGACGGATCCTTCCGCTGAGTCAATCATCACCGAGGCCGGCCTGTCCACGCCGAATCCGGATGTGCTGATTGAGATTCCTTCCGGCGTGACCGACGTGGTGGTCGACGGCTTTACACTCAATGGCGATCCGACCAACACCACTGCCGACACGTCCACGCTGCGGATCTGGGACGACCGCGTCACAGTCAGCAACAACATCATCGACGGCAGGCAGGACATTATCTACAAAGGTGCCGACAGCTTGGTTGTCGATCAGAATGTCATCACGGCTAACAAGAACGGCGTGGTCATTCAGGCGGTCCCCGCCACCAACTTGACGATTTCCGACAACGTCATTTCTCCTGGTAGCAGCGTTGACAACGACCCGGCCGGAATCTATCTGACCAGTGTTAGCGTTGCCGAGATCACCGGAAACCGCATTACCGGCATCGTGGGCCCGGATGACAGAGGCAAGGCGCTCACCGGCAGCAATAACGACCACTTCACGATTTCCGGGAACACCTTTACGGGCATGGGTTATGACGCGATTTCCCTGTGGGGCACTACGACCTTTATCACCATCAGCGATAACGACTTGAGCAACAATGGAGTAACGAAGTCGGGCTACAGCATTAAGGTCAAGGGCCAGGATATCGAGATCACCGGCAACAAGATTACCGGCAACAGCGCTGGCGGAATCATGGTCGATTACCACGTGATTGCGACGGAGCGGGTGACGATCTCGAACAACGATCTGAGCGGCAACGGCGGTTACGGCGTAGAGGTCGACACGGTCAACGTAACGGAGACTGTTGATGCGTCCGGTAATTGGTGGGGCAGTGCCGCTGCCGCCACCGTGAAGGCGTCGGCCAACAACGGCGCGGGCGTGGACTACACTCCCTGGCTGGGGACCGGTACCAACAATGCCAGCGGCGTCGGATTTGATGGCGACTTCTCCAGCTTGTACGTCGACGACGACAGCCCCCAGACGGCCGGACAGCCTGGTCGCATCCAGGAAGGCATGGACCTGGTCACCGGCGGCACGGTCAACGTCGCGGACGGTTCTTATGGTGCCGACCCGGCAACCGGGAAGGCTGCTTACATCACGACGGACGGGTTGAACCTCATCGGGCAGTCGCAATCCGGTACCATCATCGACGGTGCCATCGGAGGTGTTGGCAGCTCCAGTTCCTACTGGCCCAAGGGCATTCACGTACAGGCTAACAACGTTACCGTACAGAACTTCACGGTTCAGGGATTCACCGGCGATTTGAGTAGCACGGGCGGGTACGGCGTCCTGCACAGGGACTACGCCCACGATACGCCGGGAGAGGGATATATCTTCTACGACGGTTGCACGGTGGACCATGTGACGGTGCAGAATTGCTACTCTGCCATCTACGCCTTATGCTTCACCAACCTGACCGTTTCGAACTGCCTCGTGACCGACAACTACTCGGATGGCATGTTCATTGCCCGCGGTTGCGACAATGCGATCATCGACGGCAACGAGGTAACGAACTCCGGCGATCATGGGATATGGGTGGGCAAGTGCTGGAGTGGGTTGGACGCGTCGGACAACGCAACGATCACCGGCAATGATGTGAATGGCGCCCGGGAAGGCGGCATCAGCTTCGTTGGCAGCGACACCGCGACGATTGCCGGAAACACCATCACCAACGTCGCCGGCGAGGGTTGGTCGAAAGGTGCTCTGAACCTCAAAGACGGCCCCTCCAATGTAGAGGCATATAACAACACGATCTACAATAACGATGGCTCATGGGGCGGGTACAGCGGTACCGGGCACGGTGTCGGAATCGATGGTACCCCATCAAACATCAACTTGCACTACAACAAGATCTACGGCAACGCGGGGTATGGGTGCTACAACTACTCGACCGTCACCGTCAGCGCCGAGAACAACTGGTGGGGCGATGCGAGGGGCCCGGCTCATGCCAGTAACCCGCACGGGGGCGCTGCCGCCGGCGATGCCGTCAGCGACTACGTGGCCTTCACTCCGTGGTACGCCACGGAGACCACCACCCCCACGACGGACAACGTAACCGTCACCCACAACCCCGTGATCGCCGTTTCCGACACCATCCAGGGCGGGGTTGACGCGGCCCTGGCCGGCGACACGGTGACGGTCGCGGCGGGGACGTATATTGACGATGAAAATGGAGATGGCGACGACTTGGATGGGAATGAGGGTGGACTGGTTGCAGACATATACAAGTCCAATCTGACGCTGCAGTCAACAGATGGCCCTGCGGCCACCATCATCAAGAGTAGAGGCCAAGAAGGGGATGGAGCCATAAGGATTCGCGGACTCGATGCTGACCATCCCACAACAGGCGTAACAGTAGACGGTTTCACTGTGTACAATACGGGAACTGCGAATGCTGGTATGGGCGTTCTAATTGGAGCCCTCTTCGCTGGCGATATGACATGTCCAGCAAACGATAACACAGTGAAGAACTGCATAATCGGAAGCGATACAGACCAGTCGTTGAGTCCAACCCATGGCGTCTACCTGTGGAACACAACCAGCAACCTTATCCAGAACAACACAATCTACAAGGCTCGGAACGAGCCATCTGACGCCGGATGCGGCATCATCTTCTGGGGCGGATTGGTTGGACAGGCTGCTCCCAGCCCAAACAACCAGATTCTAGGCAACGAGATTTACGACAGCGATCGATGGGGCGCATTCATTGGAGCGGGTACTCAGCAGAACTTCGGCAACACCATCGTTAGAGAAAACACCGTAACTGGAAACGGGAATGGGATCGGCCTTTACAATATTGCCGGTTGCGATACCATCACTATCGATTTCAACAATATCTATGACAACGGCTATGGCATTTGGACTTACGGTTGCGATGGCACAGTCGATGCCGAGGACAACTGGTGGGGTTCGCCGGAAGGGCCTGAGGACGCCGCCGGTTCGTACGAGGTATCCGTGGGCGACTGCGGTACCGAGGTGGGGAACATGTTGAACGTTTCGCCCCCGGGTATCCTGGGCAATGCGGTGAGCGGGAACGACGCTGACTACTGCCCGTGGCTGGGTGGCAATCCGTTGGCCGAGAACCAGATCAACGGAATCGTGAGCATGGAGACGCTGTCGAGTGCTTCGTACAGCTTCGATCGTGATGTCGTGTTCAAGGCCACGGACAACACCGGCGCTCCACCACCAGTACTCCTGAAGACGTGGACGATCACGGTGAGCTTCACCAACGACCCGGCAACCCAGCTCGCCAACGGATTGTACACGCTGACGGGCGTGCAGGAGTACGGGGCGCCGGACGGTCTGAGCGCCAAGACGGACTGGAGCCTGCGCGAAAAGAAGACCGTTACACTGGACGGCAGCGGCAATGCCACGGTGGATTTCACGGGGGCTGACAAGCTGCTCGGCGGCGACATCGATGCCAGCCACGACAACCGGATCCAGATCGTGGACTACTCGACCTTGAAAGTGAATTGGGGGACGACGAACGCGGTGGCTGATATCAACAACATTAACGGCGTCCAGTTGCTGGATTACTTGATTCTGAAGTCCAACTGGGGCCAGGTAGGAGATGACGAGTAAGAGAGGTCTGAGAAGAAGAAAGGACAGTTTCGCAACTGACGTAGGCTGCTTGGGGGCTCCGGGCACGAGGGTCGATGCGGTCGCCGGGCGCCTCGGGAGTGGCCTTGACGCTGCCGGCAAGGCAGAATAGGATCGTATTTGAAGCTGGGTGGCAGCTTTCCAGAGGAGGACAGAAAATGGCCAGAGGAATAACGCTTACCGCAGTGGCGAGCATGCTGCTCTTGAGTCCTGCCTGGGCCGACAACTTGGTCGCCCCGAGCTGGCGGGGCGACGGCTGGACGACGTACCAGGAGTGGACCTTTGACGATAGCGACAATCCGGCATCGCCGGAAGTCAGCATCAACCCATACGGTACTGCCAGCGCAGACATCACGGTGGGCTCCGTGGGCTCGGGCTGGCACTATGAGCTTCCGGGGATGGGCAGCCAGACCGGCTACTGGGACCTCTTTGGCACCGGCGCCGGCATCGTGCTGAACATCGATAACAGCCCGCGGCCGAATGACTATAAGGAGATCTGGATTCAGGTGACGTACTACGAGGGCCTTTATCATGCGCCTGATGTCCAAGTTGAGGGGGCGGGAGTGACGTACCTGGGAGGACAGACAGAGTTGCTCGTCGAGGACATCACCGTGCCAGGCTTGGACCCTGAATACTGGTATGTGGACCAGAGCATGTGGCGGATCGAGCCCAACCCTACTTCCGAGGTGATCACCCTGACCGCGGATTTGGGCGGCTCGATGATCGATCAGATCGTGGTGGACACCATCTGCATTCCGGCGCCGGCGAGCACCCTCCTGGGCCTGATCGGGCTGGGTATGATCAGCTGGGGCCGGCGGCGGCTTGGCAAGTAAGGAGCAGCCAACCGGGGGATCGGTAGACAGAGTCCAGCGTATTGCCCAACCCTTCCTGGAGCAGCCGCCCCCAGGCCACCCTCAGTAGAAGTCGCGGCAACCAGAACGGGGTGGGTGGCCAAAGCGGGCCGTACGGCCCGAGCACGTACTTTTCCATATGATCGTGCGCGATCATGCGACACTCCCGAGGGCTGGCGGCCGCGCGGGCTGAAGCCGCGGCTCTTCACTGTTGCGGAATCGCGCACGGTCACATAGCACTGTTCACCAAATCAGGGCCACGGGACGATAACTACGGCGGTCACGCGCGCAGGCCTGCCGCAGGACTTCTATCAACGTTCCGGGCACGCGGCAGGGTCGGGGTATCTTCTCGCACGCATTGCGTGTTTCGGGTTCGCGGCAGCTTTGATTTGCCGGTCGGGCGGGGTAGAATACTCTGGTAAGCTCTTGAAGACATGTCAAGAGGACAGGGGATGGAAAAGAGCGCAACCTTCTCGCCAATGGTGTGCATGCTGGCTTTGAGTCTTGCCTGGGGCCACGATCTCGTTCAACCAGCGTGGCGAGGCGAAAATGGAACGACCCTGCAGGTCTGGACATTTGACGACGCCGATGACCCGGCTGGCCCGGAGGTTATCGACAACCTGTACGGAAGTGCCAGCGCGGATATCACGGTGGGGCTCTTCAGCTCGGGGTGGCTGGAGCACCTTCCGGGCATGGGCACGCAAACCGGCTTCTGGGATATCGGCGGTGACGGCGGCAGCATTGTGATCGACATCGACAACTACCCGCTGCCGCTGGAGTACAAGGAGATCTGGGTTCAGGTCACCTACTACAAGGGATTCCATCAAGCGCCGGTTGTCCACGTCCCGGGGGCCGACTATTTGGGTGGCCAGACGGAGATTCTGGTCGAGCATACACCCCCATTCGGTGATTGGCTTCTGGACCAGAGCATGTGGCGGATCGAACCCAACCCCGAGAACGAACAGATCGTCCTGACTTCACATCCCTCTATGTCGGTGATCGACCAGATCGTGGTTGATACGATTTGTGTTCCCGAGCCACCGACGGCCCCGTTTGATTTTGACCGCGACGGCGACGTGGATGGACAGGACCTCGATGTGTTCGAGGCGTGTGCTACGGGTCCCGCCATTTTATACGATCCGGACAACTTGCCGCCCGGTTGTCCTCTCACCCCGGACGAGCAAGGCATCGTGGCCGCTGACCAGGACCGGGATGGCGACGTGGACCATGGGGACTTCGGAGTGTTTCAGCGGTGCATCAGCGGTTCGGGCGTCTGGGCTGACCCGTACTGTGCGGACTGACAAGAGCTGTGGTGCCCGTTGGCGCGACGCGTAGCGGATCGACGCGGGGATCCGCGGACACGTGCGAGCTTGGAGACAACCATGCGGCGAACCGTTACGCATTCGATCATGGTTTTCGGCCTTGGTGTGTCATGCGCCGCGTCGGTTTCAATGGGACAGGTGAACCTGTCTCTGGAGCCGGCGAACATCTCCGTCGCGCCCGGCGCGGCGTTCGAGCTCCAGCTCTGGGCTCGCAGCGACGCGCCGCAGCCACAGTCGTTGGATGGCGCCGAGGTGGTGCTGCAATGGGATGCCCCTGCCGTGGTGCTGAACGGGCATTCCGACGACGGCGCGCCATACACGTGGAGCGTGTCCGAGTTCATGTCCGCCACCCCGCGCAACGACACCTGGGATGATGGCGATGCCCTCTATACGTGCCTGGCCCCCCTGACCGCCCCGTCACCTCAAACGGACCTCCTGATCACGACCTTCCAGTTCACCGCGTCGCAGAGCTCGGGTGTGGCTGCGATTCGCATCCCGACCAACTGCGAGACCGACGTCGCCGGCGGCGGGGTCAGTGTGCTGGGCACGACGTCTGGCGCGACCGTCAGGGTCGGCTTCGGCAGCAGCCAGGGTGGAGGCGCTACCGGCGGGAACGCCGGCAGCGAGCCGCCGGACGATGGCAACGAGGAGCCCCCGGACGACACTGCCGAACCTGCGCCAGGCGACGACAACGAACCCGCACCGGGCAGCGATGAGGAAATCGTGGTGCCGACGCCCGAGAACGGTCCTCCGCCGAGTAGCGGTGGTGAATCACCTGGCAGCGATGAGGGCCGGGAGTTCACCCGCCCGGTACTTTTCACCCTGTGCGGGGTCGGGGTCGTGGAAGGCATTGTCATGTGCTTCGCCGGTCTGTGTCTGTTCATGGCCCGGGTCAACTCCTGGCAAGCCGGCAGAGGATCTCGCAGCCGCGTTCGAGCACCTCGTCCCCTGTGGCGTAACTGAGCCGGAAGTGAGTGTCCTGTTCGCTGAAGACCGACCCGGGGATGATAAGGACATTGTGCCGGGCCGCCTCGTTGGCGAACGCGCCGGCATTGCCGAACCGCTCGGGCACCCGGGGGAAGAAGTAGAACCCGCCGCCGGGCCTGACCAGATCGAACGCCGGCGACAACCGCTCCAACACCAGGTCCCGCTTGCGACGATAGCCCTCCACGTGCCCGGAGATATCCACGTCCAGGGCCGCCAGGCCGGCGTACTGGGCCATGCTGGGCGCGCAGACAAACGTATACTGCTGGAGCTTTGTCATCTCCTCGATGAGCCACCTCGGGCCGGCAGCATACCCGAGCCGCCAGCCGGTTATGCCGCAGCTCTTGCCAAACCCGCGGAGCAATAGCGTCCGATCCGGGGCAATGCCGGCCCCCGAGGGGCACGGACCATCGTAGCTCAGGCGGTTGTAAATCTCGTCCAGGACAAGGATCAGGTCGTGGCGTTCAGCCAACCCGGCGGCTTGCTGGAGTTCCTGCTGCGACAACACCACGCCCGTGGGGTTGCCGGGCGTCGCCAGGGCCAGAATCTTGGTCCGGGGCGTGACCGCCCGCTCGAAACGCTCCAGGCAGAAGTGGAAATCCGGATAGGTGTTCACCGGCACCGGCACGCCGCCGACAAGTCGAACCGCGTGCTTGTAGATCACGAAGTAGGGGTCCGGCAGCAGCACCTCGTCGCCCGGATCGAGCATCGCCATCAGCAGCAGCAGAATGCCCCCCGAGACACCCGAGGTCACGAGCACCGCGGGTGCCGTGCCTAGCTCGGATTGCAGATCAGCGGCGATCCGCTCCCGGAGCGGGGCGATCCCCTGCGTTACCGTGTACCCGTTCTTGCCGCTCTGGATGGCGTTGACGGCTGCCTGCCGGACGGATGCCGGCACCGGGAAATCCGGCTGCCCTATGGATAGGTCGATCGGATCGCTAAGCGTGGCCCCCAGCTCGAAAACCTTGCGGATCCCCGAGGCATCGACGCACCGGCTCCGTGCGGAGAGGAAGCGGTCGGCACGTGGCTTACCCATGACCACGAACCCCCGCCCGATGACCGCGGTTCGCGTCGCGAGAAGCCTCCCGGTTCATGCGGACTACTTCTCTTTCTTCTCTGATGCCTGACCCTCGGCAGCCTCGGTGGTGGTCGGCGCCTCCTCTTGCTTCTTGGACTTCTTGCCGACCCTGAGGTTGCGGTTGGTCACCTTCGGCAATCCGAAAACGCTTTCCTGGTCGTTCCAGCGTTCCTCGTCGGCCAACCTGTGGAG
>CAZOIA010000101.1:0-20374 GCA_964579675.1 uncultured Planctomycetales bacterium
ATTAACAGGGAGGTCTAATTGTCGCTGGGAGGGAATTCTAATCGTCGCCCATCAGGCGTGTCTGGCCAAAACAAAGGCAATCAATATCCCTCTCTGTATCCGATACCTGCTTGACGATCTCCTGGACTAGGCGGCGACGATGTTCCTCCTCCAGATTCACCGGGGAGGATTCCGCTTCAGCAAGCAAACCGCTGATGATATCGTCGTGACTACGGATTCGGACCAGAACGGCTGATGCCAGAGCAGGCAGCACATCAGGACTCAAAGCAGCCTGTAGAGCTATGACAAACACGTCTGCCATCAAATCTCGCAATGCCGAGTCCAGATGAAAGCTACTTGGCTGGCGCTCAGTCCATGCCAGCGCTATGGGAATATCACCAACGGCCAAAGTGTCGGTAATCTTGCCGCTATCAGTCCAACCATGAAGAAAGGAAGAGTACGCGCCCATCAGGGAAGGATTTCGCAGTGGCGTTAGGTTCGTGAACAGATCTGCTGCGGACAGGTGGGTCGGCCACAAAGCATGGAGGGCACAGCCTTTGAGTTCATCGTCGGGATCTTCTTGCTCTGTGCTTGCAAGCAGCGGGCGGAGACGCACACGGGCAGTAGGCTCAGTGATCCGCCTCACGGCGTAGGCCGCTTGGGTTCGAACATGCACCTGTTCGCTTGAATCGAGTGCCAAGTCGGCCAGTAGATCACCGAGAACCTCAAGAGTACACGCCTCTGCAATGTCAATTGCGACTCGACGTACCACCACGCCTTTATTCTGATCTCGGAGATACGGCTCTAGCTGAGCTGCGAGATCGGGATGCGTAAGCTGGCGATAGTTCTCTCTCAAGTCCATGTCGCTGTCGGCAAGTTTCCCCTCGTCAAACAGGCGCAGTAATTCTCCAACAAGCCTTGCACGATCTTGGGGCTGTGTGGTCGGGATGTCACTTCGCAGTAGTACCTGGGGATCTGAAGCGACGATGCTATCAAACACGGCGGGTTGCATAGTTGCAAGCCACGCGGCAACACCGTGGAGTTGCGGTACGATCTTGCCGGTCGGATCACCTGGATGTGTGATAAGGCTTAGGATCTGCTCACCGCTTAAGCCCCGCGTCGTCACGTAGTGGGCTGCGAGAAACTCTGCGTAGGTGTGGTGAGCGAAACCCAGACGATTGTCGCCTCGGGAGTTGAACAGGGCAGTCTGTTCGAGGACTTCACGGACATGGGCTTCGTTGACTTCTATTTCGCCCGTAGGACTCGGCTCTAAGCCGCCAACGACCTGCCCAATCGATACCTCCCCCGGGGCGAGTTCGCGGGGACCAAGTCCAACAAAGATCGTTGGGCGACCAGAGAACACGGCAATAGCAGCAACCCGGCAGGCTAAGCTAAAGCGTTGCTCGGAATCCAAAGAGCCGGTTGCACGGGCTGCCCGGCGACTCTGGCTTACCTCTTGACATAAGAACCGGCATCCCTCGTGGTACAATTCCGCCTTCGTAGAAGGTAGCTGCCCCGTCTGAGCATACTGATCGAGCAAGAAGAACAGCGTCACAGGTCTACCGGCGAAGGCAGTGACCCCTTTTGCCCGGACTTCGTTAAGGAAGCGTTCGGGATCGAGATCCTTAGCATGCGCCGCTTGGCTGATGTTCTCCTTCGTGAGCGGTAGCAATTCGTAGACTGCTACACTGTCCTCGCCCCAAAGCCCCCGTAGGCCTTCCTCCAGATATTGGGGCCATTCGCCGGTACGACAAGTGATCCGAAGCCGTAGTCGATCCCGAGGAAGATGTCCGAGTTCATCGAGCAGAATATCAGCGATATGGCCCAATCTGAGGCGACATTCATCGAGGCCGTCAAGAAAAAGATGCAACACGCCGACACCGTTCTTCCATTGCAGGACCGTGTCGTGGTGAAACACCCTTTGAATAAGCCGAAGTTCGCTTCCCAGTGGACGCAAATCAACGGATAGGCTTTCTTGATGACCTGCGGCGGGAGGTAGTTCAAGTTGCAGGGTGGTGGTCTTGCCTACTCCGGGCTCGCCGAGCAGCACTCCGCAGGGCACTCCAACCAGGTCGGTCAGACTCACGGCGTCCCTGTTCAGTTGAAGCTTTCCAGAGCTTGCAGGATCGACGAGCAGGCCGTCGTCGATGAGGATCTCATCCTCGGGTCTAGCCCAGTAACGTCGCCATCTAAGGGGCATCAATACAACCACCCAGTCAAGGTACGGGTAAATCCTTACAGTCAGAAGAGTAACGGAAGTGCCCATCACCCGCTATGTTGAGCTGCGGCCCTGACCGCCCGATCTGGCGGTTTTCTGGCGGTTGGGGTGTAACTAACGGTCCTGAAAGGGATTAAACGGCATCCAACGGGACCGAACGGGACTTGACAGAGTAGCGTAACCCCTTATATTAGCGTGATATAGGTATGCGGGCGTAATTCAGTGGTAGAATGCCAGCTTCCCAAGCTGGACGTCGTGGGTTCGAATCCCATCGCCCGCTATAATCATAAGTCACGCCGCTCCCGGAACTTCCGGACCCCTGCCGGCGGTCGGCAGTGCGGCCTGAAGCGCGAAAACGCGCGGTTTTACACCGCGCTCCGCGTTAAGGAGGCCCGCACATGCCGAAGACACCCTCCTATCGTTCCCGCAAGGGATACTCCCAGGCCCTCGTCACGCTAACCGATTCGGTCACCAAGCAGCGCCGGGACTACTGGCTCGGCGAGCACGGCACGCCCGAGAGCCGTGAGCGCTACCATCGCCTGATTGCCGAGTGGGAAACCAACGGCCGGCGTTTCCCCCCAACCACTTTCGATTGGCCGGCAGCCGAAGCCGCCAGCGTCATGACCGTCGCTGAGGTTGCCCGCGCGTATTGGCGGTGGGCCGAGGGCTACTACCGTCCCAAGCACACGCAAGCGCTCAGAGGGGCGCTGCGTTTGTTGCGCCGATACTACGGGCAAACTCCGCCGGCGGACTTCGGTCCGAAGAAGCTGCGGTTGCTCCGCGAGGAGATGATCCGTGGCGATACGAGCGCGGAGCCGCCACGAAAAGCCTGGTCGCGCAAGTACATCAACTCGCAGGTGCAGCGCATCCGCCACATGTTCAAGTGGGCGGCCGCACGCGAACTGGTTCCGGCGTCGGTACACCAGTCGCTCTGTACGCTCGAACCGCTCAAACGCGGGCGCTCGGCAGCCCGCGAGACGGAGAAGGTCGGCCCGGTGCCGCCTCATCTGCTCGATGGTATCCGACCGCATCTCAGCCGGCCTGTGCGGGCCATCGTGGAGCTGCAGTTACTCACCGGAGCCCGGCCTGGCGAACTGCTCGGCCTGCGACCGTGTGACATCGAGATGGACGAGCAGACGGGCATCTGGACCTACCGGCCCGACAAGCACAAGAACGCGTTTCGCGAGAAAGAGCGCATTCTCTACTTCGGACCGCAGGCCCAGGCGGCCATCCGGCCGTTCCTGACCGACCGGCCGACCAACGCCTACCTGTTCAGCCCCGCCGACGCGGAGGCCGCGCGCCGGGCAGCGGTGCACGCAGGACGGAAGACCCCGCTGTCCTGCGGCAACCGGCCGGATACCAACCGCAAGGCCTCGCCCCGGAAGAAGGCTGGAGATCGCTACACGACGGCCAGCTACTGCCGGGCGATCCAGTATGCCTGCCAGAAGGCCTTCCCGCCGCCCGAGCCCCTGGGCCGACGGGCCGATGAGACCAGGGCCCACTGGCGGGCCCGCCTGACGCCGAAGCAGAAGCAGGAGCTCAGGGCCTGGCATAAGGCCCACCGCTGGCACCCGCACCAGCTTCGTCACAACGCCGGCACGAACATCCGCCGCGGGTTCGGCCTGGAGGCCGCCCAGCTCGCCCTGGGCCACGCCAGCGCCCAGATCACCGACGCCGTCTACGCCGAACGCGACCGGGCCAAGGTCATCGAGATCATGCAGCGGATCGGCTGATGTGCGTTTCCGGATGGTCCAAGGGGGACCGGAGGAAGCGGGTCCCCCGATGAAAGACCGTTTCGAGGGCATGGATGCCCACGCGGCCGCCGCTGGCTTCACTGGCCCTCGCCACGGAGGGGGGAATGGAAAATCTCACACGCCCCCGCGCAACACGCTGAAAAGCCTAAGAACGCGGATTCTTGAGGCCGTAAGCCGGGTTCGACCTGACCATTTGCCCCCCATTGATACGCTAGGAAACGGGTTCTATTATCGGGCACTCATCGGGCGAGGCTGCCTGAGAACTTGGGCCGGCGTGATGAGCGACCATCATTGGCCTGACAGTCTGCGGAGTGAGTCAAAACGCCTCAGTCCACAGGAACCCCAATCGCATCCGAACCCCCTCTGGTTTGTTACTATCGCGTTTTCGATGTCAGAAACGTGGTGCGGCACGCACCGGGATGGCCTGACGTGCCCGGTTTCGGCTACCGTACTCGCGTTACGGTCGCATAACAAAAACGGATTCGAACTCGGCTCGAGTTTCCAAGTGCCTCTCAGTACTACCCGTCGTAGTTCCTGCTGTACCGATTCCGCTCGCGTGATGAACTCGTGTCCTCATCCCGGTCCAGGAGCAGAGGCTCACCGGCCTCGGGTTTGAACGAAGCCAGCTGATCAGCATGGGGCGGTCACAGCCCACCTTCAGACTCCGTCTCCCCCCACATAAGCAGCGCCAGCGCCTGGCGTCGCAGCCTTCTTGGCCATTCCGAAGATGTCCAGTCGATGAGCACCCAGGCCTCTTGGTCGTTGTTGTAGGCCCATCCGTATCGGCCTCTGACCGCAGCACATGTGGGCTCACCCAGGTCAAGGAAGAAGTCCAACACAGCCACAGGATTCTCTCTTTCTCCCACTCCGTCCTCGAAGGGGCCGCCGGGCGTTATCACCGACGGCCCTCCAGTACTGGAATGAGGTGGAGGACCGACGCCCACACTCTGGGCATCTGTTCTGGCGTACGGAGCACTGCCCTTGGCTTCCTGTCCTGCGGAACCCGGGACTGCGATGGCGATGTAGTCTCGAATCACAGCATATTCTCCTGTCGCGCACGGCATGAGCAGGCTGTGTTCATGCCCATAAAAGAAACGTCCGGCGCACGTGGACCGCTCGGAACAGTCCACATGCGAGCCGGACGTTTCCCCGTTACTCGCCCAAGACAACTAGAAAGTCGCTAAGACCTTACTCCTTCCCTCGGTCCTTGCCGGTGTCCTTGATGAGCTCGTGCTTCACCTTGGAGCCCACAATCCGGTCCTTACAGCTGATGATGAAGTTGCCGTGGCCCTCATCGCAAATGGAACGCAAGATCATCGTAAATGCCTTGTAGGCACACGTCTCGGCCTTGTGTCCCGCCAGTTTCTTGAGCAGCCCCATGGCCCGCTGGAATTCCTCTGCGGGATGGGTTTGGGTTCGTCTTCTTCCGTTTGAATTCCCAGTCACCTTCGAATCCCTTCATCCAGTCAGCCACCTGACGTGGGCTCGGTTCCATCCACCGTACCCGTTGAAACGGCATGTCGAGTAATCGCCGATTCGATCAGACTGACGACTACGGCGGCCAAAAACGCCAGTACGAAGGCCGGTACGAGCTCGTACAGTATGCCCGACAATCCCTCGCTGTTCTTCCACAAGACGGTGACGGCGGAACCGGTGATCATCCCCGCCAACGCCCCGAGTGTCGTCATGCGTCGCCATGCGAGCGCCAGAATGAGCACTGGGCCGAATGAAGCCCCGAGCGCGGACCACGCGTAGAGCACGAACGTAAACACTACCCGGTCCTCCGTCATGGCTGCACACATCGCCGCGAATCCCAGTAGTACGACAAGCCATCGATTTAGCGATTCGAGGCGCTTCTCCTCCACCTCGAATCCCCGAAGCTTAGTATTCCTTTCACCCGATGCTCTGAGGTGATCAACAACGTTGACCAGCAAACTCGGGCGATCAGCAAGCAACTCAACGCGAAGGGTACTCGTCTTGTCGTCCGGCCGCTCGACATCGTGAATCTTCATGCGAACGCCCGGAACCGTTTCAACTGATGACTTGACGATAGACACCAGATCTGGGCTATTCTCCATCTCCCGGGTAGCACGGACGAGAAGCCGTGCTCGTCTCCGAAACAGCGACCTGTACAGATCGTGGCCAACTGCTGAAACGCAAACGAGGATTTGGCTGTCTGCCGTGCTGCAAATAGCTGCCAGAACAGCAGCCAACATCAGTCCGGCGAAGACGCCTGGCAGGAGCTTCACAGCGACAATCGGCAACGCCTGCTCCGCATCAGCTAGGCTGCCAAAAAGAACCCTGCAGCAGAGGCCCAGAAGGATGGCGCCCAGAAACACCAGCGTCGACCACGCGAGCGCCACGCGGCCGCCGATTCGCACACTTCGGGTGTCACGCGTCGCCATGAACCTGACAAGAACATGTACCTGTCCCGGATACCCCAATCCGATGCCAACCCAGCCGGCGACAAAACCGATCAACGCAAGACCTGCGTTGCCTGCCGAGAACGACAACAGGTCCGGGTCTGCATCGCGAAGTGACTGGAATACGGAACTCGGCCCCCCGATGTGGAACACTGTGATGACCGGCAAGACGACCAGTGCACCCACCATCAAGATCGCTTGAAGAAAATCTGTCCAGCACACCGCGCGGAATCCGCCGGACGCGGTGTACAGCAACACCAGGACCGTCGCCAACAACACGCCCACTCGATAGGAGTAGCCGAACACAGCACCGAAGGCCTTCCCGGCTGCGTTCATTTGGGCAGCGACATACCCCAGCATCGCCGCAACTACGATAACGACGGCGACGAATCGGATTATATCGCTGTTAAAGATACGCCCCAGCAGGTCTGGGATGGTAACTGCTCGGTTGGCATCTGATTCCGCTCGCAGGCGGTTAGCCAGCCAATACCAGTTGAAAAGGTATCCGGCGATGCAGCCGGGCACGAGCCACAGACACGATATCCCTGTGGCAAAGGCGGTGCCCACCAAACCAATCATGACCCAACCCGACTCCGACGACGCACTCGCGGAGAGTGCGCTCACCCACGGGCCGAGTTCCCGACTGGCAAGGAAGAAGTCTTCATTTGCCCCTCGTTTCCGCCGCACATAGGCGAACAAGCCCACCGATACGATGGCCAGCGTGTAAAGCCAGAAGGCCGCAACTGTTGTGATCGAGCTGTCCATGACTGATCCTCCGGTTCGCAATCAGGTCGACAATCCGAAACTAATCCGACAGCCAATTCTAATTGATCAGGTTGGCCTAAAGAAAGCTGATTCTTGCCTTGTTTATCGGATGCAGGTTCCCGTCAGCCCGTAAGTGATTATGTATCAAGGTCTTATGTCTGGACAAATTTTTTCCCTTGTGCTCCAGAGATAAGTTGGGTAACATTATGGCTTGATACCCGCCGGTGCTCTGGTTTCCACCTGGGTAGCAACCTAGGTTGACTGGCTGCCCGAGGGGACGTACGTTGTTGAAGCTTCTGGTGTAGCGCAAGTCTTTAGCCAGAGAACACTTGCGCGTGGAGGTTGGCGTGGCTCGCGAAGATCAAGGCAACATCATTGAACTCGCGGGTGCTATTCTCGGCGGCCAGTTTGACGGCGGCGTGAAGCTCAAGGGACGATTCGAAGACCGGCAGGCCCGGCTCTTCAAGGAAACGGTAAACGCCCTTGTGACCAACCATCCCTACGCAATCGCGGAAGTCTTCATGGTGGACAGGACTGAGAGGCAGGAACCGTACGTGAGGCATGCCGCTGCATTTCGCCGACCCAGAGATGGCAAGTTGGTGTCATACGGAAACCGAACAGATCTCTATCGGCAAGGTGTGCGCCACAAGAGACCCGTCACAGAGGTTCTCCGCCGCGCTGCACAGGGCGATCTGCCCAACGAAGTTCAGCCTTTTCGTGACAACTGCAGGGCCTTTCTTGAGCGCGGTGACAATCACCGTCGGAAGCGTGAGTACGTCGATATCAACACCTATAGATCAGGTCAACTGGAAGGTGTTTTCGTATCTGCCACCGCACGGGCAACGGCAGGAGTGGAATCGCACAGGATTCACAACGACTTGCGGAAGGATTTCTGCAGCTGGGACCCCGCTCAGGAAACCAATTTGCCGCCCAACCCCCTCTTTCTGCTCGCGTACGAATGCCAGCATGCCGATGAAATCGGGCAGCAAGGGGGGCGTGCACTCCTGAGAAGCATGCTGATAGCGCCGATGATTGCGCCATGCACGTTGAGTCTGCTTGAGCAAGATAAAGAAGAGCTAGTCACCGTTACGTCCGGATCTCAGATCGGATTCCTAAGACTCATGAACCGTACTGAATCGCCGGTATCGCGGGATCACGCCGATTTCACTCTCCAAGATCTGTCACTCGCCCGGGTGGTAGCGTCGTTGCTTCTCCAGAAGTGGCTTGAACTCCCGCGACTTAGCGCTTCTGTCGCAGCACGAAGCTACATCAAACTTGCCCAAGCATTGCCGGCACTCAGCAAATCGAGGGATGTCCACAGCGCGGATCCCCGAGGGCAACTTATCGGGCGTTCAGCCCCGTTCCGGGAATTGCTTGAGCTTGCAGATTCCCTTGGACAAAGGGATCCCTATTCTGTCTACATTCTCGCGCCTGAGGGTGGAGAACTATTTGAGATTGCGCAACGGATTCACAATGCGAGCAAACGAGAGGGAGAGGAGCCGCGAATCTGCCAATGCGGTGCACGCTCCGGCGAGGAGCAAGTCGCACATCTGTTTGGCAGAGCCAACTTGGAGTCGTTATCCTCAAATGAGTACGAGAAGGGCGTTATCGAGGCGTACGAAAAGGGAACCATCCTGATAGAAGATGTCCATAAGGCGAGTAAGGGCTTCCAGGACAGGCTCTTCAGATTCCTTTCGAAGAACGAGGTGCAACCTTCGGGTGGAGATCCTCATCCCGTCAAGTCGCACGCACGCGTTCTCATTGCTGCCTCCCTCGCTATTGAGGCTGAGGTAAGCGCAGGTAGGTTCTCTGGCGACCTCAAGAAACAGATGGAAAACTTGATGTTGCGAATACCGACCGTCGCTGAGCGCGGAGGAGAGGACCTGCTGTTGATGGCACGTTTCTTCCTTCAGAGATACCTGAGTGATTTGGGAGAGGTCCGATTACAGAGCATGCGAGTAGACCATGACTTCGTACCGACCTTGAAAAGACTGGACTGGTCAGGAAACCGGGACCAGCTCAAAGCTGTTCTGCAGAGGGTCGTTCTCGCTTGTGGCAAGGCTAAAGTGATTCGCGGCCGAGATGTCGAGAAAGAATATGCTGCCTTTTGTGGGCCTACCTCTTCACCTGAGGAGCAAGACCAAGCGGCCTGGTACAGCTTTAAGTACAGACTTGGAAAGGAAGAGCTCAAGGACCTGAAATCCCGATTAAGCCGGGAGGTGAAGGAGAACGCACTTTTTTTAGCAGAGGGCAATGCGCGGAAAGCTGCCGAGCTTGCAGGAGTGACAACATCGATGATGTACCAGTACCGACAGCAGTTCCAATCTCTCGCTTCAGACGAGAACGGGGGACAGAATGACTAGCGATGACCGCCTGAAACTGTACGAATCCCTCGCATGTAAGATCGGGAATACCCCTGTATGGGAGATCAGTCGGATCCCGATTCCAAATAATAACCGAATCCTCGCGAAGCTTGAGTACAAGAATCCCACCGGAAGCCATTATGATCGGGTATTTGTGCATCTGCTTCGCCAGCTAGAAGAGACGGGACGCATTGATCCGCAAAGGCATCACCTTGTAGAAACGACCTCGGGCAACGCGGGCGCAGCCTTCGCATGGCTATGCCGCGAGTTAGGTTACTCGGCAACGGTGATTGTGCCTGAGGACTTGCCCTTTGGCCGGATCGAGCACATACGGCGACAGGGTGCGCGCATAATCAAGACGCGCGGAGACCGGTTTGTCAAAGGCTGCGCGGAGCGTCTCGCGGAGATGGTTCGTTCCCGCGAGAAGCCAAATGCCGAGCACGAGTACAGATTCCCTAACCATTCACGGAAGCCAGGTTCCGCTGACGCCCTGGGAGCCATTGCGGAGGAAGTGCTTGCTGAGGCGGATCGTCCTATAGACTACTATGTGGCCGCAGTTGGCAATGGGATCTCCATTCTCGGACCGGGTCGAATCCTCAAGCAGAGGTGCAACACGCACATAGTGGCCTGGGACCCCATCGAGGCACCCGTTGCCTTCGAGAAGAAATACCCAGGAAGATACAGAGACATGCTCGGCTTGCGACCGGGGGAACTTGGCCACCATCACATATATGGCGTCGGAGTATTGGGTGTTGAATTCCCCATTCTCGACGCAGCGATCTTTGGGGGCCCCGAGCAGCAAGCTATCATTGACGAGGTTGAGCTTCTAGGGGATGAAGAAGGTTTTGCGAAGCTATCCTATGCCGTGCAGAAAGGAAAGGCTTCGCGTTCGGCTCTAGAGGTCGCCCATGATATGCCTGATCTTTCCTTGGCCCACAGCGCCCTGGGTAAGGAGGAAGGCTTGCCGGTTGGCTATTCATCAGCGGGAAGTCTGGCACTTGCCTTGAAACTGTGCGAATCGATAAGCGAATGCACGATCCTGGTCATCTTCTACGATGATATTTCAAAATACTGAACCGTAGGATCAGGAGAGTAGTTGTCCTTGGCTTCAGTTCGTACGTGATCTATTCGCGCTGAATGTCTGATCAGGAGTGTCAACGAGTGTGCCTGTGGATGGGGATGCATGTAGTAGATAAAGTGAATAGCCAGATGGGCTGCGATCTGGTAACGCGCTTTCAATGCGGAGAGGGCAAGTGGACAGGGAATGCCCTAGAATCAGCTCTTGAACCAGCGGGGCGCACACTTAATAAAGCCACCACAATCGCTCTCGCAGATAGCGCCGCCTCGGTGGAGGCCTGCGTCCTCCTTGGGTGTTTCGACTCATAAGAAGGCCCGACTCAGTTTCGCCAGAGTGGTAAGTCTGCATATCACTGCAACATAAGCCCCGTTGGACGTTGCGTCGCCCGGCGCCGAGCGGTCGCGATCGCCCGCCACGACTTCTGTGTCTTTCGGGCAGCGCCGCTCAGCCTAGCGGGCTGAGGAGTCGCGGTTACGGAGACCACGCCCGGATGCACGTGCGGAGAAATCGCTCCGTCACGGAGCTGGCACAACTTCGCAGAGCAGGTATCACCGCGGTCCTGGTGGGACTCCAATCGGGCTACGGAGTTACCAGATCGGCCAATTCGAGGTGTTCCTCAGAAAACCTGAGAATCCACAAGTCCAGATCCCGCAATCACTTACAAACAGCCCGGCCCCGCTCCAGGCGTGGTAACTCGAGTTACCGAGTTACCGCTCCCGAACGTGTTGTAAGACCCGTGCAGTGAACTCAAGGCACGCATGGCCTGGGAGGCATCAATGCACGGGCAAGCGGCTACAGACGAGCACATTAGCCTGAGCGAGGCGGCCAAGATCGCCCCCGGTCGGCCGACGACTAACTGCATCTGGCGCTGGTGCCGGCGCGGGGTGCTCTCGCGTAACGGCGAGCGGGTTCGTCTCCAGCACGTGCGCGTCGGCGGCAAGATCTTCACGACCCCACGCTGGTTGGAGGAGTTCGGTCGGCGCCTGGCCGAGGCCGACGTGAAGTACTTCGACCTGAGCGAAGCGGCGGCCGCAGCAGCCGTGTCGCCCACACCGCGCCGTCGCCGGTTCCGATCCCAGTCTCAGTATGAGCAGCAGCGCCGCAGGGAAATCGAGGAAGCCGAGCGCGAGCTCGAGGAGGCGGGGATCTGATGAGCCACTGCCCCAAGTCCACCCATCAACCCCACGCGTGTCCTGTAAGCCAGCCCCTCGTTCGGCTCGGTCAGGGCGACTACACGCGCGATATCTACCCTGATGGCCGGCACCAAGCACCTCGACACCGAGAGCATGACACTCTGACCGCGACCCGTCTGGCCACGCTGCGGCGATGCCCGCGGCAACACTACTACCGTTACGAACTGGGCCTGTCGCGCATCCGCACGCCCGATGCACTTCGACTTGGGGCGGCGTTTCACCGAGGGCTTGAACTGCACCACCTCGGCGTCGAGGAAGCCGAAGCGATCGATCGGGTGGCCGCCGGCTACGCGGACGTTCCGGATTGGGCGGACCCGTTTGCCTGGCGGGTGGAGTGCGAGGTTGTCCGCCAGTTGCTGGCTGGTCACTTCTGGCGCTACGGCGACGACGACATCGAGATCCTCGAGGTCGAGCGGACGTTCGAGATGCCGCTGGTCAATCCCGAGACCGGGGCGTCGAGCCGAACGTTTGTGCTGGCCGGCAAGATCGACGCAATCGTGCGCCTGGCCGACGGCCGACTGACCGTGTTGGAGTATAAGACTGCTGGCGAGGACATCGCCCCGGACAGCGACTACTGGCTCCGCCTGCGTGGCGATCCGCAGATCTCGCAGTACGTGCTGGCGGCCCGGGCCATCGGCTACGACGTGGCCACCGTGCTTTATGACGTGACGCGCAAGCCGACGATTTCGCCATCCCAGATTCCGATACTCGATGACAACGGCTGCAAGATCGTACTTGATGCTGCCGGCAAACGCGTCTTCAACCAGAATGGGAAGCCACGGCAGAGTGCTGACAAGAGCAAGGGCTGGACCCTCCAAACCCACTTGGAAACCCCCGAAGACTATGGCGTCCGGCTGCTGACCGACATCGGCGACCGGCCGGACTACTACTACCAGCGTCGCGAGGTCCCGCGCCTAGAAGATGACCTGGCCGAGTTCCAGGCCGAGCTCTGGCAGCAGGCCAAGCAATTGCTCGACAGCCGGCGTCACGGCCGGTGGTTCTGCAACGTCCATCGGTTCACCTGCGGCACCTGCGAGTTCGCCGACCTGTGCCTTCAGTCCGTTCACGTCACTCAGGGCCAGGCGCCCGCGGGTTTTCAGATTCTTTCCGACGTTCATCCGGAACTTTCCAGAGGAGACGGCCCATGACTGCTCCACCTGCACGACCGACCTGCCCGCGCAGGCAGGTGCCGCCGCGCACGCCGCGTAACAACGGGAACGGAGTTAACCACGCGCCGAGGGCCGAGACGAAGGTTTCGTTCGGCTCGATTCCCGCCGGCGCCGGCCACCGCATTGTGATCTACGGTCCCGGCGGGATCGGCAAGACGACGACGGCCGCGACCGCGCCAGGCCCGGTGGCATTCTTCGACCTGGACGACTCCCTGCCGCGTCTGCGTTCGCAGTTTGCCGAGAGCGAGCTCGACCTGGACGTCCGACCGATCGATGGCATCTCCGCGTGGCAGGACATGCGTGATGCGCTGCACGCGTCGGGCTGGGACGACATCAAAACGATCGTTATCGACTCTGCCACCCGCGCCGAGGAGCTCGCGGTTGCGCACACGCTGGCCACCGTGCCGCACGACAAGAAGGAGGTCGTGATCCGCCGGATCGAGGATTACGGATACGGCAAGGGTTACCAGCACGTCTATGACACGTTCCTCACGTTGCTGGGCGATCTCGATCAGCACACCCGGGCCGGCCGGAACGTGATTCTGATCTGTCACGACTGCACGAACACGGTGCCCAACCCCTCGGGCGAGGACTGGCTGCGCTACGAGCCGCGGTTGCAGTGCCCCTCGAGCGGCAAGGCGGCGATCCGGCTCCGCGTGCGGGAGTGGGCCGACCACGTGCTCTTCCTCGGCTACGACGTCGACGTGCGCGATGGCAAGGGGACCGGTTCGGGCACGCGCACCGTTTACCCGAGCGAGTTGCCCCACTGCATGGCCAAGAGCCGCACGGTCGCCGACCCGATGCCGCTGGTGAAGTTCGACCGGTCGATCTGGACCCAACTGCTAAAGTAGGAGGTTATCTCATGCTGCCCAATCGTGAAGGACGTTTCAAGGCCACAATCCTCGATCACGGCGTTGCCGAGACAGGCCCGAACAAGCTCGCCACGTTCGTCTGCCGCTTCCAGCTCATGCAGGAGCTGATCAACGGCGAGTGGGAGCCGGTCGATCGGGACTTCGACATCACCGGCTACTTCTACCTTGAGAAACGCGACGGGACGCTGAACAGCGTCACGATCGACACGCTCAAGTCGGCGTTCGGCTGGGACGGCCGGGACCCGTTCTGGCTCCAGGACACCGACTTCGATGGGCTGATCGTCCAGGTCAAGCTCGCCTTCGAGGAGTACGCCGGCCGCACCCGCATCAAGGTGCAGTACGTGGACGCCGAGGATGCCACGCCCGGCGGCGTGCCGCAGGCCGACGATACGACGCGGCGATCCGTCGCCAATCGACTCGGCGCGAAGTTCCGGGCCAATGCGGGCGGGACGCCGGCCCCCGCGCCCCGGCCTCCCACCGGAAGCCGGCCGTCGCCGCCAACGTCGGCTAGCACCGCAACGGCCGCACCGCCCAAACACGCGACGATGCAGCAGGCGTGGGAGGTGTTCGTGAAGGCCTGCCCGGAGAACAGCTCGCAAGAGCAGATCGAGGGCGAATGGTTCCGCATCTTGGGCGAGCTGTTCCGCGGGAAACAGCCGGACCAACTGGCGCCCGCCGACTGGGCGACATTCATCGACGAGGCGCCGGCCCGGATCGTTCCGTTTTGAGTGCGACGCCGAGACGGGATGGCGTGCCGCGCGTGACGCAGCGGTCAGACTCCCCGGGCCCGTCCCGGCATCGTGGGGCTGACTCCCGGGGCGTGGTCGCCCGATCGGGCTCATAACCCGATCGCGCGAGGCAGCGGGCAGGACCTCGTGACGGGTTCGATTCCCGAGTCAGCCCATATGCGACATCAACTGAGAGACTACCAGCAGCGCGCGGTCGGGCACGTGATCGAGGTGATCGACCGGGGGCCGATCCTGGTCGCGCCGACCGCATCGGGCAAGACGGTGATGGCCACGGCGATGGTGGAACATCTCCGTGTTCCCACGCTGTGGCTGGCGCACCGCAAGGAGCTCATCGACCAGGCGGCGCAGCGGCTCGAAGCGCACGGCTTGACGACCGGGATCATCATGGCTGGCTTTGCACCGATGCCCCTGGCGCAGGTCCAGGTGGCGTCGGTGCAGACGCTGATCCGGCGCGACAAGCCGGCGGCCGAGCTGATCGTGATTGACGAATGCCACCATGCGACCGCCGACAGCTACCGGTCGGTGCTGGATGCGTACCCGAACGCGCGCGTGGCCGGTTTGACGGCCACGCCGTTTCGCCTCGATGGACGTGGCCTCGGTGATCTGTTTGGCGAGTTGGTCGTGGCGGCCTGCGCCGACGAGCTGTGCGACACCGGCGTGTTGCACCGGCCCAAGGTGTGGGCATCGAGGTCACCTGACCTGCGTGGAGTGAAGACAATCGCCGGCGACTATCAGATCGGCGCCCTGGCCGAGCGGGCCAACACCGTCGAGCTCAACGCCGACATCGTCGAGACCTGGCTCAAGCGAGCTGAGGGCAAACGGACGGTGGCCTTCGCCGTCGACGTCGCGCACTCGAAGGCGATCACGCAGGCATTCGTCACGGCTGGGGTGGCGGCCGAACACATCGACGGATCTACCCCCCGCGACGAGCGCGACGCGATCATCGAGCGGCTGCGGACGGGACAGACGCTGGTCGTATCGAACTGCATGATCCTGACCGAGGGCTGGGACTTGCCGGCCCTCGAATGCGCGATCATCGCCCGGCCGACGGCATCGCTCAACCTGCATCTTCAAATGATCGGCCGGGTCATGCGGGCCTGCGAGGGCAAGGACGGTGCCATCGTCCTGGATCATGCCGGCAACCACCACATCCACGGCCTGGTCACGCGCCGGCTCAACTACTCGCTCAACGGCGAGAAGGTCGGACACAGCGAGCCGTTGGGTCTGCGGCGGTGCCGGGCGTGCGGCCTGCTGTTCGAGATGCATGTGTGCGCTTGTCCCGAATGCGGGTGGATGCCGTCGGCCGCCGACGTGGAGCCTCGCCACGTTCGTCACGGCGATGGCGAGTTGACCGAGTTCGACGACACCGATTTCGAGTACCGCCGTCAGATCTGGAACCTCATCGAGGCCGAGCGGCAGGCAATGAGTTACCGCGAGGGCTGGAGCTATTACCGCTTCGAGGAACGTTTCGGCGTCAAACCGGTCGTCGCGGATGGTGAACTTATTGATCCGCACCACGCGACGCTGGAACAGAAACGGGCCGTGTTCGAGCGGCTGAGCCGGATCGCCGGCGAGCGCGGCTACAAGCCCGGCTGGGCCAGCTGGAAGTACCGCGAGATGTTCGGCTGCTGGCCGCGGGGGTTCGTGTCCCATGTGCGTATGCAAGGACTGCAGCGGCGCCTCGCCGCTGCGAGCAGCTGATGGAAGCGGCCCGGAAATGAACAACGAGGGATTGCTGACAACGGGCAAAGTGGCCGCGATCTACGACGTGAGCGCATCGAAGGTGCGGTACTGGTGCGACCACGACGCCGATCCGTTGCCGAATGTAAGGCCCGCGCGGCCCGGTGGGCACCGGAGGATACCGAAGCTGTTTCTTGCGGCCTGGGCTGATCGTCATGGATGGCACGAAGATAACCGAGAGGCAGACCCAAAACGCGATCCTTCGTGAGTTCGGCACCCGCAACGACATGCGTCTGTGGCGAGCCAACGTGGGTGTGGCCCGTTTCGGCCGGCGCACGGTCGCCTTCGGCATCCCGGGCCAAGCCGATTTGACCGGCATCCTGCCCGGCGGGATCCGGCTTGAGATTGAAGTGAAGGGCCCCAACGGGCGCCAGACAGAAGACCAGCGGAACTTCGCGCGCATGATCGAACGATTCGGCGGCATCTACGTGCTGGCCCGGTCGGTGCAGGACGTGTGGGAAGTAATTGGGAGCCATCTGCGTGATCACGGATGATCCGCTGCAAAACGTGCTCGACCGTCTCGACGGCGTCCGGCGATCGAACTCCGGCTACGAGGCCCGGTGCCCCGCTCACGACGATCGGCACGCCAGCTTAAGTGTCAGTCACGGCGACGATGGCCGCGTGCTGTTGCACTGCCACGCCGGCTGTGCGCCGGTCGACGTATGCAAGGCGATGGGACTGCGCCTCGGCAACCTGTTTCCGCCAAACAACAACGGCGACGGACGCGGCCGGATCGTCGCGACGTACGACTACTGCGACGCCAACGGCCAACTGCTCTATCAGGTCGTCCGCTTCGAGCCGAAGAAGTTTCGCCAGCGCCGGCCGCACAGCAAGGGTGGATGGATCTGGAAACTCGGGCACACGCCGCGCGTGCTCTACCTGCTACCCGAGTTGTTCGCCGCCAGCCCCGACGAGTGGGTGTTCGTCGTCGAAGGCGAGAAGGACGCCGACCGGCTTGCAGCGCTCGGCCTGGTCGCGACCACGTGCCCGCAAGGCGCCGGCAAGTGGAGCAAGCTGTCGGACGACTCGGCGCTGCACGGCCGCCGTGTCGCGATCATCGCCGACAAGGACGAAGCCGGCCGCAAGCACGCTGCTGACGTGGCGATGCGGCTTCAGAACCGGGCGAGGGAGATACGGATCGTCGAGCTGCCGGGTGCGGGTAAGGACGCGAGCGACTGGTGCGATGCCGGCGGGACCGTTGACAAACTGATCCGGCTGGTCGAATCCGCGCGTGACGCTCCACCTTCTCCCAGTGCCCGTGAGCGGCCGAACATCTTCATCGACACCGAAGAGCACCGCGTCGTGGCCGAGACGATCGCCGGTTTGATCGCCGATCCGGACCTGTACCAGCGGGGCGGCATCCTGGTGCGCGTCATCCGCGACCGCCAGCCCACGGACGGCATCCTGCGCTGCGAAGGCTCCGCGACGATCCAGGCATTGCCCGCTGCGAACCTGCGCGAACGCATGACGCGGTTTGCTACATTCACCAAGCTGAACCGGAAAGGCGAGGAAATCGCTTCCCACCCCGCCGCATGGCTGGTCAGCGCGATTGATGCCCGCGCGGAGTGGGATGGCATCCGACACCTCATGGGCATCTCGGACGCCCCGATCCTGCGCCCCGACGGATCGGTCTGGCAACAGAGCGGCTACGACGAACGGACCGGCGTCCTGTTTGAACCAGCGCAGGGCATCGCGTTTCCCGCCATCCACGAGGAGGTCAACTTCGACGACGCCAGCACCGCCCTGAACTCGTTGCAGGAGGTTGTCTGCGACTTCCCCTTCGAGTCGGACGAACACAAGGCGGCCTGGCTCGCCGCCCTGTTGACGCCGCTCGCGCGGTTCGCGTTCGCCGGGCCAACGCCGATGTTCCTGGTCGACGCCAACGTGCGCGGCGCGGGCAAGGGGCTTCTCACCCAGACCATCGGGCGGATCGTGCTCGGGCGCGAGATGCCCGTCAGCAGCTACTCCCACGACAGCGAGGAAATGCGGAAGAAGATCACCGCGATCGCCATCGCCGGTGACCGCATGATCCTGTTCGACAACCTCGAAGGCGTCTTCGGCAACGATGCCCTCGACCGGGCGCTTACGAGCACGCGCTGGAAGGACCGCATCCTCGGCAAGAGCGAGGAGATCGAGCTGCCGCTGGTCCCGGCCTGGTACGCCACGGGCAACAACGTTCAGGTCTCAGCCGACACCATGCGGCGCATCATCCACGTCCGGCTCGACTGCCTGAGCGAGCATCCCGAGGAGCGCACGGGTTTCCGCCACCAGAACCTGCTGGCATGGATCGATGCCCATCGCGGCCGCTTGCTGACCGGCGCGCTGACGATCCTGTCGGCCTACCTCAAGGCCGGGCGGACGGCGAACGACCTCAAACCATTCGGCAGCTTCGAAGGCTGGTCGTCGGTGGTTCGTGAGACGGTCGTGTGGGTCGGTCTGCCCGATCCCTGCCTCACCCGTACCCGCCTGGCTGAGTCGGCGGACACCACCGCGGACGCCCTGAGCCAGCTCATCGCTGCGTGGAAGGAATATGACTGGTCCAGTAGCGGCATCGTCGTGTCGGAATTGCTCAACATGCTCTATCCGGCGCAGCGAGAACACAGCCCGAACGACGAGGCCAGCGTCGCGATGCGGGCGGCCCTGGAGAACCTGGTGGGCTGTCCCCCGGGGCGGGTGCCGACGCCAAGGCAGGTAGGGAACAAGCTGCGGCAGATGCGTCGGCGTGTTCTGGACGGCGTGTTCATCGACGCAGTGAGACAGAAGCATCACGGAAAGGGCCTTCTATGGAAACTGCAGTGCAACACATGAACTTCGGATCCCTGGCACGGATGCTCGGGGCGGCAGCCGCTCGCCTGCGGTCAGTTCTCCTGTTGGGAGTCTATGGGAGTCTCGGGAGTCTTTTTCAACCCCCTTCGCGCGCGAACTTACAGGTGAATGAAAAACCAAATCTGTATAGGGCCGGAAAAGACTCCCCAGACCCCCGAGACTCCCAAACGCTTGACCGGCGACGGGTCCTCCCGGACCGGAATCGTCTCCGAGGGGCCGCGGGAACGGGCACGAGAATAGACAGAGTTTGTTTGGGCTGTCCGGTCCTGTCTGGTCTTTCGCCGGCGGCCCCAGGGCGGCCACAGGACGCGTTGGGGGCCACCCTGGGCCACGCGGGTGGCCGAGAACGTAGGTTGCCACCACCCGGGCGACGGGGCGCCACGGGTGGCGCTTCCGGCCGACGGGCGGCTCGGTTGGAGAGCGTGGCGGTTGTTGCAGGGATGGGAACTTGACACGGAGGTCTTTCGATGAAGGTTGAATCGCGGCCGCTGGCCGACATCAAACCGTATGAGAAGAACCCACGGATCAACGACGCGGCGGTCGATGCCGTGGCTGAGTCCATTCGTCGGTTCAGCTTCCGCCAGCCGATCGTGGTGGATACCGAGGGCGTCATCGTCTGCGGCCACACGCGGTGGAAAGCGGCGCAGAAGCTCGGGTTGACGGAGGTGCCTGTCCACGTGGCCAAGGACCTGACGCCTGAGCAGATCAGAGCGTACAGAATCGCCGACAACAAGAGCGCCGATCTGGCGGAGTGGAACATGGAGCTGCTGCCGATCGAGCTGGCCGAGCTCCAGGGCGCCGGTATCGACTGGTCGCTGCTCGGATTCGATCAGGACGAGCTGGCCAAGCTGTTCGATCCCGGCGTCAAGCAGGGCTTGACCGATCCCGATGAAGTGCCGGAACCGCCGGACGAGGCAATCACCCGGCCCGGCGACCTGTGGATCCTGGGTGAGCACCGGTTGCTCTGCGGTGATGCGGGCAACTCGGGCGACCTTGATCTTCTGATCGCCATCGACCCCGTAAAGACGTCGGACCTGCCATCCGGTTCTGACATCAAGCCGCGGTTGTTGCCAGTTCATCTCGTCAACACCGATCCGCCCTACAATGTGAAGGTGGAACCGCGATCGAACAACGCGATCGCAGCGGGGCTGTCGTCGTTCACGAATACCCACCACCAGAACTTCGACGTGAACCGCCATCCGGAGAAGGCCCAAGCCACGCACCGCAAGATGCGAGCCAAGGATC
>CAZOIA010000102.1:0-19898 GCA_964579675.1 uncultured Planctomycetales bacterium
CTTGGACCGCCTTGAGGCTCCTATCCCCCGGGGGGGGGGGCGGGCCGGCCACAAGGAATGGAACCGCCGGCGCAAGGCCGACGAGGAGATCCCCGATCTCACCGGGGTTGACCTGAGCCACACCAGCCTGGCCGGCGCGATGCTCGGCGGGGCCCTGCTCAGCAGTGCGGATTTTCGTGGTTCCGACCTCAGCAATGCCGATCTTCAAGGGGCCGTCCTTATCTTCGCCAATCTTAGCGGCGCTGACCTTCACGATACACGCCTCAGCCATGCCCGCCTTATTGCCGCCGACCTCATGGGCGCCAACCTGGTCGGCGCCGACCTGACCTCTGCTCATCTCATCAAGACCCACCTCAGTCAAAGCAAATGCGCGCAGGCTACCCTCCGTGACGCCGACCTGAGCCACGCCGACCTGACCGGGGCCGACTTCACCGGGGCCGACCTGAGCGGGGCGTTGCTGGTTGACGCAGTTCTGTCGGATATCTCATTGAAATCGGCAAACCTCGACCGTGCCGCCGTCACGGGCGTCAAGTACGACCGCCGCAGGATCACCTGCCGCGGCGTTCGCGTGGACACATGCTACGGCAACGCGGTCTTCAAACGCGACGCACAGGACCAGGACTGGATCGAAACCTTCCGGTCTCAATCGCGCCGGCATTACGTCATGTACCTGCTCTGGTTACTCCTCACCGATTGCGGCCGAAGTCTGACTCGGGTCGGGCTGGCCGCGACGCTCCTGGCCCTGACATTCGGCGTCGTGTACGACTGCTTCCCCGGGCTCTTGAACGTGTCGCACAGTGCCAATACCGTCTGGACGCCCTACTACTATTCGATCGTCACCTTCACGACACTTGGATTCGGCGATGTAACGCCCGAAGCGTTGGCCGGTGAGCTCCTGGTGACGCTCGAAGTGCTCCTCGGGTACATCACGCTGGGGGTGCTCGTGTCGATCCTGGCGAACAAGGTGGCGAGACGAAGCTGACGGCTCAACCTGAACCGGGACGCTAATCCGGATTCCTCACCACGGAGACACTGAGACACGGAGAAGACAAGGATGTCAATGAGATTCGGCGGTCGAGGCCGGGCGGGACCATCGGCAGGCTGTCGAGATCTGAAGCCGGCATGAGTTTACGTATCCCCTCTTCTCTGTGATCTCCGCGCCTCCGTGGTGAGTTCTTCCGGTGAGAAATGCGGGCTAACGCCTTGGGCAGGTGGCACGATCCGGGCCTGGCGGATCTTCCACGAAATGCGTCCAAGGCATCAACCTGATGTCCGGGCGGCGCGGGAAATAGGCCAGGTGCGATAGGCAGCGACAATCCGAGGATCCGAACCCGCGGATGGCGCAGCGCCCCCCTGACAACTCCTGGTGAAGCTCGCACTCGGTGACGTCCGATCCCGGCAGCACAAACGCCTCCACCCGGTCAGCAACGGCCAGCAAGTAGTCAATATGCCAGTGTCGGCGCTTCTCTCGCCGCAGATGCCGGCGAACCCGCTGCGTGAGCCCGCTGCGAGCCGAGCCGGTGTAAACATACCAGCCCGCGGAAAACCGGCGCCGGCCCAGTGCCCCCACCTCCATCGTCACCGACCACCGCAGCCGAATCCGCAACTGATAAACGCCCGGAACAGCGATCATCGGCAACTTCCCTCATCCATCCTTCAGCGTTCACCGTTCATCATTCCATCAACTTCAGCTTGAGCAGGTAGGCTGAGTGTGGAGCAAGCCCATGCTTCACCGATTCACCAACTGGCCGCCGGTACTCCCCCACCCGCACGCCGGGGACATCGAAGTCCTTGCAGGTCAGGCGTCTGGCAAACCCGGTGCCGACGATGCGGGCACCATGCACCCGGATCGTCGCCTCGACCCGCACATCGGTCGTGCGGTTGATCGCCAGCACGTAGAGGCGGCGATCATCCCGCATCGCCAGGGCGGAGACGACCGGCACACCCTTTACGTCCGGGGCGATGGCGTTGAAATCGGTCGCATACCGGTCGGCCAGACAATCGTGATCAAAAGTCTCGCACTTCACCGCTGTCCTGACGGTGTGGGTGCCAAGCCGGCCCGCGAGGAACTCGAGAACCTTGTAGTTATCCTTCGTGCGCCCGTCGCGGTACATGGTCCCGCAGGCATAGGAGCCGAACAGATGGTGAAGGTGCGACCGGCGGATCCCGTGCTCGATCATCACGCGGAACGCGTCCACCAGGAACAGTTGCTGGGCGGGCGTATCCACCCCCGTCGGGGCCAGCTTATGCTCGGCATTCCAGTAGAACAGCTCAACCGCATCGACATCCGCCTGGGCGTCAGGACCGACGAGGGAGAAGCCCACGGCCAGCCGGCTTGCCCCGTCCGGCACCTTGCCTCCGACGACGATCTTGTGCCAGTGCCCGGCCCGCTGGGCATGGCGCTCCCCCGAGTCCTCCAGAGGCTTCCCGAGCGATCCGTCCTCATTGACCGCGACCAGCCACAGGGCAAGATTCTCCGGTGAGTCTGTGCGGACCCATGCCGAGGCAAAGACTTTTTTGGCCTTCTTGTCCTTCCAGTCGAAAGCCTGGTACAGGGTCAGCGGCTTCTCGGTCTTCTTGGGGCTCGCCAAACGAAGCCCGGCCCCATGCCGGCCCGCTTCTCGAATCGCCCAGACGGACTTGCCGGCCTCGTCCAGTTGAACATCCCATCCCGTGAAGCCCTCCTCGAATTCCAGATTGGCCGCCTTGAGATCGGTCTTGCGCCGCTCGCCCCAGCACTTGAGGTTCCATTCGGTGATCTCGATCGGCATGCGGTACCCGAGAGCCTCGTCCAGATACCCCCCGAGTCCCGGGTTGGCGACTCCCCGCCGGGCCCGCAGGATGTTCTGCAGATTATGGTGCGACCAGACCAGCAGATCGCTGGCCGTTCCGTTGTACGGGTAGAAGTGGTCCTGCACGGCATCGATCAGGCCCGCCTGGTGAAGCGCGTTGACCTCACGGGTCCAGCGGACGTTGATCTCGCGGTTGGTCGCCTGGGTCGGGTCCTGGTTATTGCCCATCATAGGATAACCCACCGCGGTAATGTGTAGGCGCAGTTCCTCGAGCGTGTCATTCTGCTTGCGGGCCTTACGGACGACCTCGCGGATGGCGCGGGCGAACTCGGCAATCGTGGCCGCGTAGAGTTCGGGCCACCAGTCCGTGGTCGCCTGGCCCCAGTTCTCGTTGCCCATTTCATAGCACAGGATCGGCCGGCGTCCCTCGAGGGCCCGCTCGACCGTATACTCCTGCACGAGTTCGACCGCCTCAGCCAACGTCCCGAAATGGTAATCCGTCCAGCCGCAGGGATTCGGGGCCAGGTGCCGGTACCGGACGGTCTCGTCCAGGTCCGCACCGTCGGGCGGGGGCCCCTCTTTGTTCTCCGTGCCCCCTTGGAGGTTAAGCGTGTAGTAAGGCTCAGCCCCGATCGCCTCGCAGAAGGTGAGGAACTGCTCGACTGAGATCTGCTTCTTGCCGTCGGCGGCCTTGAAGTTGTACCGGTCGGCCACGCACCCGTTGGGAAACCGCACGGACCTGATGCCGATCTTCCTTACCGCCTCAATGACCTCCGGGTTCTGGATCGCCGCCGCACCGGCCCCGGGGTTGAGATTGATGCCGATGATCTCCGGCCAGACCCGCTGCTGGCGCGAGGCGGCGAATACGTCGATCACGGCCTTTGACACCGACGCCGCGCTCGCAGCCGGCGACGGCCGGACGCAGGTGATCCACGCAACGAACGTCACCGCAAGCCTGGCGATCACGACGTGCCGGTCACGCATCGGTGAGAACCCCAATTGCCCTGCTTTTTCAATCAGGCCAGCGGCCTTGCCGCGTATACTATACAGCCCGGACAAGAACCGCCACCAACGAAGGATGAACGGGACATCAGGGCCGGAAGACATGATCATCATTCGGCCTGACGGCTGCCTTGGCCCCAGCGTGCGGAGGGTGCGTGACAGTTCCGGCGGGGACCTTCGGGCGGGCAGCGGGGCGGCACCTCGCTTTTCCGAACCCCGACCGTCAGGGAGGGGAGTATCTGCGGATGCGCCAGGGCCGCTTCCTTACGGGCTCGCTACGGAGAGGGGGTCCGCTTCCTTACGGGCGCGGTTCGGAAACACCTGGGGGCGGCGCCTTCCAACAAGCCGCCCAAAGTGTCATGCACCCGCGTGCGGAGGTCTCTGTGCCACGAGATGGCATCCGGCCGGGGGAGTGAGTATCATGGAAGTCCAAAAAGTTGGGCGAATCTCGCTCACCAGGCTGAAATGGTAAACCCGCATTGAGAGGAGCGTGTGCGGTGAACGACGAACAACTGTCCCGACGCCAGTTTTTCCAGGCCGCGGCACCGACAACCCTGGCACTGGCAGCAGGCTCAACTCTTCTCTCTGGTCAACCCCTGTCCGGGGCGACCCGATCCGGGCAGCCGGGAGCCAGCACAAAGATGAAGGTTGGCATGAACCTCCTGCTCTGGACCGAATCGCCGCGGTTTAGCGAGCATCGTGCAATCGTAGAGCAGATAAAGAACTGGGGCTTCGACGGGGTCGAGTTCCCGATCGCGCCGACACCGGATGAAGACATACGCGCCTTCGCCAGACAATGTGATGATCTGGGCCTGGGCCGGACGGTTATCCTGGCCTTGGGCGCCGAGAAGACCGACCCGGCCAGTCGCGATCCGAAGCTCCGCCAGGCCGCGGCAGACGAGATCCAACGGATGGTCGATAAGACGAACCTGGTCGGCGCGGACACGCTGGTGGGGCCGCTCTTCCAGGGCCTGGGCCGGATGTCGGGCGCGCCCCCCACGCAAGACGAAAAAAAATGGTCGGCCGAAACGCTGCGTCGGGCCGGCGAGTATGCGGCCCGGCACAACGTTCGCCTCGCCCTGGAGCCCGTGAACCGATTCGAGATGTACGTGGTCAACACGCTGGGCGACGCGCTCGAGATTGTCAAACAGATCGGGTTGAACAACGTGGGTCTTCTGGCGGACACGCACCACGGCAACTTGGAAGAAAAGGATCTCGGGCGCGCATGGGCCGAGGTCGCTCCGCACATCTTCCACGTGCACATCTCAGAGAACGACCGGGGCCTGCCCGGCAGCGGCCACGCCATCCCGCCTGCGGTGTTCGAGATCCTGCATCGCTCAGGCTACGCCGGCTGGCTGACCATCGAGGCGTTCGGCCTGAGCGTGCCCTCGCTGATCCCGCGCCTGCATCTCTGGCGATCGTTCGGGCACAGCGAAACCGAAGTGGCGAGACTGGGCCTGAAGTTCATCCGCGACAACCTCGCAGCGCTGTGAAGACCGGCCGTGAATGACCAGGCCCGCCGGAGATCATAGGATTCGCATTGTCCACAGTAGTCAGGGAGACGCAGGAAATGAGAAGGAAAGACCGAAAAGTACCACGCCGGACGTTTCTCAAGAATGCAGGCGCGGCAGCGGGAGTTGCGATCGGTTTCCCGCGGATCGTCGGCTCGCGGGTGCTTGCCGCCCCCGGTCGAGCGGGCGCGAACGATCGTCTGATCATGGCCCACATCGGCGTCGGCGGAATGGGCGGGCACCATCTCCGCGACATGGTAGCCCGCATGAAACAGGGCCAGGTCCAGATCGCAGCCGTCTGCGACGTCGATGAAAATCGCCTCCGCGCCGCATCCGAGACCGCCGGCCCCCAGGCCGACGTGTACCGCGACTACCGCTACATCCTCGAGCGCAAGGACATCGATGCGGTGGTTATCGCCACCCCCGATCACTGGCACGCGGTGCAAACGGTCCACGCGGCCGAATGCGGCAAGCACGTGTACGTCGAGAAGCCGGCCTGCTGCACCATCGAGGAGGGCAAGGCGATGGTCGCCGCCGCGCGCAAGAACAGGATCTCGGTCCAGGTCGGCTCGCAGGGCCGATCTCAACCGGAAGCCTATCTTGCACACCGTTATCTCGCCAACGGCGCGATCGGGCACATCGACAAAGTGACCTGCTTTCATTACCCGAGCCCGGTCGACAAGAAGCCGGTCCCGGACAGCAATCCTCCACCAGAGCTGGACTGGGACCTCTGGCTGGGCCCGCTGCGGTGGCGGCCTTACAACAAGCGCTACTGCCACGGCACGTTCCGCTGGATCATGGAGTCCGGCGGCGGGGAGATCCGCGACCGCGGTGCCCACGTCATGAGCTGTGCCATGTGGTGGATGGGCGCCGACGGAACCGGCCCGGTCACCGTCGAGGCGACGGGCACCGTGCCGACCAGGGGCCTCTGGGACAGCGCCGTCGAGATGGACGTGACCTACTCCTTCAAGAACCCCGATTGGGTGCTGACCTGGAACCAGCATCCGGACAATGCGGTGCCCGCGGAAGAGCGGAAAGAGGGTGAGGACAAGATCATCCGCCCCGGGTACGGCGCCGTTTACCACGGCAGTAAGGGCACATTCACCCACTGGGGCGGCGACGGCGGCACCTGGGCTGAAAGAAAGGCCCGCGAGTGGGTCCCGCCCCCCGGGGCCAAGGACGTTTACGAAAGCCCCGGCCACAAGGAAGACTGGTTCGAGGGTATCAAGACCGGCAAGAAGACCATCATGAACATCGAGGCCGCCGTCGGCGTCGCCAATCTCTGTATCCTCGGCAACCTGTCCTTAATCCTGGGACGCAAGCTCGAATGGGACCAGGCCAAGCAGGCAATCGTCGGTGACGAGCAGGCCCACCGAATGATGGGCCGACCCCAGCGCCATCCCTATCACCTCTGAGAAAGAAGGACGCGAACATGAATACGCAGGATCTGATCGCGAGGATCAAGGACAACGACGACAAGGTGCGGGCCGACGCGTGGCTCAGCGCGGGACCGGTCGGCGCCCCGGCGGTGAAACCGCTCGCCGAGGTGATGGCCAACGGGAACCTGGAAGTGGCCCGGGCGGCCAAGCATGCCCTGTGGAAGATCGTCCGCCACGTCGGGCGCCCCGGGGCCGACGCTGAGAAGAAGCCGGTCCTCGCCGAGCTCATCGCTCTATGCGGGGACGACCAGCCGACGGCCGTCCGACGCGAAGTGCTGTGGATGCTCTCGGAAATCAGCGGGGACGAGTCAATCGATACGGTGGCTGGGCTTCTATCGAACGATGAATTGCGCGAGGACGCCCGCATGACGCTCCAACGCATCCCCGGCGACAAGTCGCTCGCAGCCCTCCAGGCCGGCCTGGCTGCCGCGCCCACGGACTTCAAGCTCAACATCGTCCAGTCGCTTCGCCAGCGCGGCGTGAAGGTGCCCGGAGCTCCCTGCCGGAAGCTGGTGCCCACCAAAAAGACGAAGGTCAGAAAAGGTGCCAGAGTCGATACCTGAGGCGGACCGCCTTCTCACGGTCCGCAACCGACGAGGGGCCTTGTGGAAGAACATGCTCGCAAAGGGCGCTCATGGCTCGCCGCAAGGTCTCAACCGGATCAAGAGCAGGGGTGAATCATGAATCCGGATTCTCTTGCGAGGCTCAGGCGGGCGGTGGTCTTCCGGATCAGCATCTGCTTGCTGCTGGCGGCCGCGGGCGCTGCTCTGTTCGCCGGCTGCGCGGGTGCCGAGCAGTATCGGGCGGGCAAGGAGTTCCTGGCGGCCGGTGAGTATGACCGGGCCATCGGCGCGTTCCGGGAGGCCGTCGCCCAGGATCCCCAGAATACCGACTACCGTATGAGCCTGGCCGAGGCGGAGTCGCTGGCGGCCGACGAGCATGTCGAGAAAGCAGAGAAGCTCCTCGCCCGACACCGGGCCACCGCGGCCAGGAGCGAGTTGCAGATCGCCATGGAGCAGATGCCGGGCCATCCCCGGGGCATCGGGCTCGTCGGGACCGTCGAGAAGGAGATCCGGCTCTGCGAGGGGTGGCTGGAGAAGGCCCGGGCGGCATTGGCCAGGAAAGACTGGGCCGAGGCTGCCCGGTTGGCGGACGAGGCGGGCAAGGTTGACGAGAGCCATCCCGAACTGCAGCAGGTACGGGCCGAGGCCCTCGCCGGTGTCATCGCAGACCATCTCGCACGAGGTGAGAAAGCCCTTCAAGCCCGGAACTGGGAGGCGTGCACCGCCGCATGTGCTGAGGTCAAAGCGCTGGATTCCTCCAACGCGGCCGCGGCGGCACTCGAACGAAAGGCGGGCGATCGCAAGGAATCGCTGCGGTTGCTCGAATCGGCCGCACCGCTGGTGAGCAAGGCCGACTACCTCGGCGCCGTTGGCCCGCTCCGGCAAGCCGCCGCCTTATGGCCAGAGAACGAAGATATCACCGCCCGGTTGGAAAAGGTGACGGCGTCGGCGATCGACGGGATGATTTCAAGAATCGAGGCCGAGGTCGCGGCGGGGCGTTTTGCCGCCGGCCTGCAAGCGCTTGACCGGGCCCTGTCCATCTTCCCCTCCCGCGAGGTCCTGATCAAACGCCGCCCACAGATCCTGAATCGCTGGTCGGCCGCTCTGCTCGACGAGTACAAACACCATGCCAGCGCAGGTGATTGGGAGCTGGCCTGGCCACCGGCGGTTCAGGCGGCCGCACTTTCCACGTCCATCGCCCTCCCGGCGTCGCAGGCCTGCATCCGGGCCGAGCAGGCGATCCGCAAGGAGATCGCCTACAACCTGAGCGCGCTGCCGTTGAAGTCCTCCACCGCCGGGATGGACACCGCCTTGGCCGCCTGCGGTATCCTGCTCGACCAGCTCGGTCGCATCAGGCCCGATCACGTTCATCTGCTCAAGCCGGCTAACCTGCCCGAGGTCCTTGCCGAGCACGACCTTTCGCCCGCCGACATCACCGATCCCGAGAAACTGGCGGCGTTAGCCCGGCAACTCGGCGGCACGGATATCGTCGTTTTCGTGGACGTTGCCGCCCATCGCACCGATCTGAAATCGGACGGGTCCTCTCCCGGAGTTCACCGGGCCCGGCGCGGCGTGACCATCAGGGTTCACCTGCGATTGGTCGAGGTCGCGACAGGTCGCATCTTGTGGAGCGACAACCAAGCGAGCGCCACCGCGGTGGACGCCCGCACGCCGATCGAGCCAAATCGTCCCCGGGGCGTCACCGCCAGGACTGCGGCACTCAAAGACGACGGGAAACTCCAGGCAGAGGCCATCGACAAACTCAAGCCGCTGCTCCGCGCGAAGGCCGAAGAGCTGCTCAAGCGTCGTTCCGCCGTTTACTGGGAGGACGCGCAGAAGGAGGCGGGTGAGCAGGCGGTCGCCGACTATGTCTGGTACCTGTTCGATTGCACCGCGTGGCCGGATCGGCATGCGGTCGAATCGGCGCTGGAGGGGATCTTCGGCCCCCACCAGGCGGGTGAGCGGCTTGCCCGCTGCAAGCAGATTGCGATCGAGCGTCTGAACCTCCAGTTCCACGCGGCCGCGGCCGACCAGCCCGAGAGCACGGTCGCTTCAGCTCGGCATCCGGCGACGGCCTCTGCCGTTTCGCCCGCCCCGGCCCGCCCCGGCCCGGTGGCCATGGCCAAGCCGGTCCCGAAGGCTTCTGCGGCGGCAGCCCCACCGCCTGCCCCGGCCCAGCCCGCGGCTCCAGCCCCGCCCCGCCAGACGGAGAAGAAACCCACACGCGTCTTCCATGGCACCGTCAGCCGGGACGACGACCGCTATCCCAAGGAGCTCACGACCATCGACGGCATCATCGTCAAGGTGAAGGATACGGATGAAGATCCCCTGGACGCCGATCTGGAAATCCGCGTCGGTAGTTTCAAGACGAGGTACAAGGACCAGCCGGTCGGCGCAAGAATCACCGGTCGGGGCGAGTCGGGACGCCGCTATCAGGTGGTAATCCTCGCGATTGAGGATGACGAGGAGACGGTCCATTTCGCCATCGAAGCGATGGGAGTCAACCGGCGGTGAGTCACGAGCCGCGGGGCACAACGAACTTCGCCAGTGACGGTTGCCGGCCGATGGCATGGCTGATCGCGTAGTCGAGCAGCTCAAAGGCCCCGCGGATGGGTCCCCCTGAGAAATCGTGTTCGCGCAGGGCGGTCAGGGCAGCGCGTGAAACCTTGCGTTTCTCCGGCGACGCCGGTTCGCAGTTCCGGCAGAGAAGACCGCCCTGGTGTGCGGAGAAGTAGGCGGCCCGGCCCGGCGGGGCCGGCTTGTCGCACTTCACGCATCGCGTCAGGTCCGGCCACAGACCCGCCGAGGTGAGCGCCGCGCATTGGTACTCGACCACCAGGGGCAACGCAGCCCCGCCGGTCGCCAGTGAAGCGAGAAGCTCGCCCAGCGCGTTGAACAACCCCGGATGCGGATCCGCCTCCTCAGTCATCGCCGCCGTGATCTCTGCTGCGTATTGGGCGCAGTAGAGACGCTGCAGCTCGCTCCGCAGCCCCAGGTGCGCGTCCGTCTGCTGCCACTCCGTCAACGTCCCCAGACCCCCGACGCCCGGCGACTTCGCCACGAACATCAATTGCCCACGTTCCAGCAGGTCGATGCCGGTGGCGAACTTCCTCTTCGTACTGCGCTTGACACCCTTGGCGATCAGCCGCCGAGACCCGTGCTCCCGCGTCAGAAACGCCAACACCTGCGACGTCTCGGAATAGTCCAGACGCCTGAGTACAATCGCCTGATCTTTGATCGCCGCCATCGCCGGTTCGATACCGATGCTATGCCGTCACAGGCATCGGCACGAGCCCCGATCGGGGACCGAACAGACGAACGCCGATGCCGACCCGATCCGCATACCCGTCCTCGCCGAGCAGTAACTCAGCTCGAACGATCTCGCCCTGTTGGGAGACGGTTTGCAGGGAACCGGGCTCCGGGCCGCGCTCGCCGATCGTGAGTTGGAAAGTGTACCGCTGACCGATCGCTACACCGTATCCGAGAGGAACAATTGCACAGAGCCCGCCGTTGCTGATGTCCGAGCATTCGGCGGGGACCGTAACCAACTTCGCCTGGGGCTCCACGACGCTGCTGTTCAAAACCAATGCGCAGCGGAGGCTTCGGCGAGGCCACTGGCGTTTCTCTGTCCCGGTGGTGGCCCGCTGCCATCGGATCACGACGGTGCTGGAAGTCTGCGATCTGGGTAATCGCGCCGGGGAAGGTAATGCCGTCACAGAATCGGCGGGAGTCCGCCGCGTAGATACTGCCATGAGAGCCTCCTTGCTTCTTCCCCGATGGGTCGGGCCGGTCCCGGGTCTGCGATGACTCCTTCACTCGGCCTCGACGCGGGCCAGTGGCTCCTTAGTTGGCTCCTCCTGGTGACTGCGACCCAACTGCCCCGACTACATAATTCTTTGTTCGGCGCCCTATCCGTAGCACTTGATTTCGGTTTGCCTGGTTTGAACCAAACCGTGACCGACAATCCAACCCTGAAGACCGCCAGCAATCTCAGCAGACCACGCGCGCTGCCCGCTCCCCGCCGACAGCCCGGCCGCCCGTTCCCAGCACGTGGATCAACTTGAAGCCGTCAGCGAAGATCGGCTTGAGATGCTGTACGAGTCAATAACAAGTATACATCAGTCCCGGCGGGCGTCAAGGCGTTTTTTGCCCTCCGAGGACCCGCAAGGTGCGGTTTTTTAGGACGTTCACTCGCGGGGGCGGTGCTCGCAAGCCTCGGACCTCTCATTCGCGCACCCCGCCGGCCGCGGCAATTCTCCTCGATCGGCGGGCTGGCAGAAGGGAAAAAGGGGCGATTGCAGTCCGAATGTAGAATCGCTACCAAGATCAGAGGCGGGCGAGGTTTTTACCCCATTCGGCCGATCTCAGCAGAATTCCTGGGTTGACATGGGACTGATCGACGACTCTAATATGATAACGGAGACCGTGTACGGCGGCGGGTGTAGTCCTAGCCGGTAGCGGGCAACCGCCGCTAAGATATGTCGCAGGTACACGGCATACGTTGTTGGCAATTGACGACGTGCTGGCATGGAACGCCCCGGTATCATACATACACTAATACGATCGCCAAGCGAGGAGATTCATACCGTTCCGTAGCCAACCAAGTAACGCCTCGGAACCCGTACCGTTGCTCGATCTGAGCGGATCACGGCCCGGGGCGTCAGTTACGTGTGCTTTCTGGTGGATGAGACCCGTGTTCGTGCACGCCGCATATGTGTGAGAGTAGCGGCGGCGTGCAGGCGAAAGGGTGAATTGTCGTGCGGTTTGCCGGCGAGCGGCGCCGGGCGAATCGCGTTTAATCCTCTGTTTCCTGCCGTCGATCTTGTTGCCTCGATCGACGGGAGCGCGGGCGATGAGGTCCGAGGGAGGTGTGGATCGGGCGGCGGAAGGCGGGTTCAACGGCCCTGTGGGCGGTGACGCTCGACTGGCCGGGTTCTTATCCCCTAATTGTCTTGTTTGGATTCCGCCCGCCTGACGTTTCTCGACCTTGCCTTTTCTCAAGGGCGCGTCGTTTGCGCAAGCTGTGCCGAAAGCACGGGAGGTGCCATGATGAGGTATGAAAGAAAGGTAGGAAAGGCCAGCCGCCGACCCGCGTTTACGCTGATCGAGCTGCTGGTCGTGGTCGCGATCATCGCCCTGTTGATCTCGATCCTGCTGCCGAGCCTGGCCCGGGCGCGTGAGCTGTCCAGGCGTACCGTATGTGCCTCTAACCTGAGGGGCATGGGGCTCGGATTCGTCGAGTACGGAAACGAGAACGGCGATGACTGGCCGAATTTCTGGGACGCCCCGATAACGTACGTGGGTAGCATCGGGGCGGATCCGACGGATCCGTTCTGTCCGACGACCACGCGGTGTATCTGGGAGCTGATCATCAACGGGACGGAATCACCCAAGGCACTCATTTGCCCGTCCAGCGAAGACGAGGCGGACACCCGTGACAACCCGCACGAGTTCTACGACGTGGAGAACTACAAGCAGCTCAGTTACGGGTACCAGGTCCCCACCGGCGTACGGGGGGCCCCCACCTCCAATCGCCATCAGGAAATGGCGTTGGCGGCTGACAAGGGGCCGTTCGGCACCCTCGCTACCCATGACGGCACCCACCAGAGATCGGTCGGCATCCCGGACGAGCCCAACTTCACCCCCGACCCCTTACTCCCCTCTCCGGACGAGTGGCGGCCGTACAACTCACCGAACCACGGCGGTTTCGAGGACGGCGAAGGGCAGAATGTTCTGTATGTTGACGGCCACGTTGAGTTCTACTTCAAACCGCTTGCCGGTGTTGCCTCCGACAACATCTACACGCAGTGGGGCGCGGATCCCACCAGCGGTGCGGTCACTCTACTGGACCGGGCTAACGGCCACCGGCCGACATCTGCCGAGGTGCCGATGGCCAATACGGATTCACTGATCTACCCGTGAATCCGGGTCTTCCCGGGGCGCGGGGCGACCCCGGGGTCAACGGTCTGATCACCGGCGGGCGGCGACACGTCGCCCGCCGGTTTTGTCACCCGCCACCGAAACTCCTGTTGCCCTCGCCGGTGGTTTCCCCCCGAAGGGGAGGTCGGAGTCGGCCGGCCGGACGTCGAGGGCAGCCAGATGCCGTGCCGGCGGTTCCAGACCGCGGCCGAATCTCGCAGCACAAAAACGCCCACACTCGAACAAAAACATCAATGAATTGAATTCAGCCTTGACTCCCGGCCTGAGCGGTGCATAATAGGAGGTTGGTCGGAAGCGGAAAGGGGCTTGGCCTACTGGTTCCTGATCCGGTTGGCAAGGCCCCGCTCAGCAACTCTCGCGTAGTCGTCGGATATGCCTGGTCGCAGTCCGCACGGATGGGTGATCCCCCCTTGCCCGTCCACTTGCGACCAGGCTTTGTTTGTGGCGAGTAGTCGTTCCTCCCGCTAGCACCCCGGCACGATGAGCACCACGAACACGGAGAGTCCAAGCCGGCCCGGCGCTATCAGTAGGCACAGACCCCGTGATGGTCAGCCGCCAGGACGGTCGCCGGAGGGCACCCACCTCGCCCGCGCCTGCGATCATGATCTCCGTGGACTGCTCTCCCGAAGTGCGCCCGATGCGTCTCAGGCCGGTTTTCGGCGGGGCGTATTATATCGACTCTCAGCGGTCAGGCCTCAACTCTTGCCGGTGCGGGCGATCCGAATACAATAGCACGATTACGGGGTTTGTTCGGCAGAGTACTCGGCAACCCGGCCGATGAATCGGCGGCGAATTGCTGCAACGCGTGGAGAAGCCTATGCCCAGTTACACCACTGCTGACATCCGGAACGTCGCCCTAGTTGGACACCAGTCGGCGGGGAAGACCTCCCTGGCCGAGGCGATCCTCCACGTGACCGGCACCAGCAATCGTCTCGGCGACGTGAACGCCAAGACCAGCCACCTTGACTTTCTCGACGAGGAAAAACTCCGCGGGTGTTCGCTTGACTCCGCCCTGCTGCACGTTTCGGTGAAGGGTAAGGAGATCAACGTGGTGGATACGCCCGGGGCGCCGGACTTCGTGGGTCCGGCCACGGCGGCCTTGTCGGGCGTGGAGACGGCGGTGTGCGTGATATCGGCCCCGGCGGGGATCGAGGTGAACACCCGGCGGATGATGGAAAGAGCCAAGAACTTCGGCATTGGCCGGATGATCGTCATCAACAAGATCGACGCCAACCCCGATCTGGCCGGTCTGGTGGCGAACATCCAGGAACTCTTCGGCAGCGAGTGCCAGCCGATGAACCTGCCCACCGGAAAGGGCTCGGGAGTAATCGATTGCTTCGTCAACAGCAGCGGAGAAGCCGATCTTGGCAGCGTCGCTGACGCTCATACCGCGGTGATCGAGCGGATCGTTGAGGCCGACGAGGCGCTGATGGAGGAGTATCTTGAGACCGGCGATATCGATCCGGGCAAGCTCTCGGGGGTAGTCGGCAAGGCAATTGCCGAGGGCTCGCTGGTCCCGGTTCTGTTCACGGATGCCCGGGGCAAGACCGGCGTGAGGGAGTTGCTCGATGTCCTGGCGGACTACGCGCCGTCGCCGCTGGAGGGCAAGCAGCGGGTGCTGGCGGGCGATGGGGACGCTGCGCCGATCAAGCCCGACCCGGGCGAGAAGTTCATCGGGCAGGTTTTCAAGGTCTTCGCTGATCCCCGGAGCAACATCAAGTACTCGATTTGCCGGATCCACGCGGGCGGCATCAAGTCCGACTCGCAGATCCACATTGGCCAGGAGCGCAAGGCCCAGCGGCCGGGCCAGTTGCACAAGTTGCAGGGGGCGGAGCATCCGGAGATCGAGGAGGGTATCGCGGGGGACATCGTGGCGATGGCCAAGCTGGACACCCGGATCGGTGACGTCATGCGAGCCGAGACCGGCGGCGGGACGATCGACATGCCAAAGTTCCCACACCCGATGTTCGCGCTCGCCATCGAGCCCAAGAGCCGAGGAGACGCGGACAAGGTCAGTGGAGCACTCGCGAAGTTCACGGATGAGGATCCCTGCTTTCTGGCCGATCGCGATCCGGTCACGCACGAGCTGGTGATCCACGGGACGGGCGATCTGCATTTGCGGACGATCCTGTCGCGAATGGCCCAGTACTTCAAGCTCGAAGTGAACACCAAGCCGCCGAAAGTGCCTTACCGCGAGACGATCACGACCAGCACGAAGGACGTTGAATACACGCACAAGAAGCAGACGGGCGGGGCGGGGCAGTTCGCGCGGGTGTTCATCGGCGTTGAGCCGAACGAACGCGGTGCAGGCTACGAGTTCCTGGACGAGATTTTCGGGGGGGCGATCGACCAGGGTTTCCGGCCAAGCGTGGACAAGGGCATCCAGGCCCAGATGAAGGACGGGGTACTGGCGGGTTACCCGGTGGTGGACGTCAAGGTGCACCTGACGGACGGCAAAACCCACCCGGTGGACAGCAAGGACATCGCGTTCCAGATCGCGGGGCGCGAGGCGTTCAAGAAGGGTTTCCTGGCGTGCAAGCCCGTGCTCCTGGAGCCGATCGTGCAGCTCGAGGTGACGGTCCCGAACGAGAACGTAGGCGACATCCAGGGCGACCTGGCCTCGCGCCGCGGCCGGCCGGAGGGCCAGGAGATGCTCCCCGGCGGTTTGAGCGTCATCAGCGGGCGGGTTCCGCTGGCGGAGATGTCCGACTACCACTCGCGACTGTCGAGCATCACCGGCGGCCAGGGCAGCTACAGCATGGAGCTGTCCCACTATGAGACCGTCCCGGGCAACATCCAGCAGCAGATCATCGAGCAGGCCAGGAAGGCCCGCGAGGAACTGAAGTCATAAGCCCCGGCGCATGACGCAGTTACGCGTCGGCGCCGCCCGCGCGATTGCTTCGGTGCCCGATCTCGGCGTATGATGAGTGATGGGTCCCGGAGACGGCCTGATGGAATCACACGATAGGGACTTCAATTGGCTGAGCGAGCATCCCGCTGAACTGCAGAGGCGGTATGCGGGCCAGTGGTTGGCGGTCGTGGACGGTGAGATTGTCGCCGCTGGTATGGATGGGGAAGCGGTCTACAGGCGAGCCCGACGCGAGCGGCCGGACGCCGAGATCGTGATCGAGGTCGTCGATCGGGAGCTGACGAACCCAGTCTATGAACTTGCCTGCCTGGCGTAAGCAGCACACCGAGCCCTTAGGGGGTCTATTGACGATGCCCGGACGTTCGGCTGGTGAGCCGCAACGGCAAACCGATTGGTTCAATGCGAGATGGATTCAGGGGTTATGACGAATGCGTGCACGATCATGCTGACGCTGGGGCTGGGGGTGGCACCCGCGGCGGAGAGGGCCGCCACCACGCAGCCGGCGGCCGTGGCGACTCAGCCGGGGGCCGCCACCACGCAGCCGGCGGCCGTGGACCGGGCGTTGCTGCGGCAGCAGGTCGCCCCGGCGATCGAGAAGGCCCTGCGGTATCTGGCCGGTGCCCAGCAGGCCGACGGCGGATGGCAGGGGCCCTTCGGCGGTTCCGACCCCGCGATCAGTGCCCTGGTGGCCAAGACCTTCATTCAGCATCCCGATTACGGAGCCAAGCACCCGATCGTGCAGCGCGCCCTCCGTTTCCTCCTCAAGTTCCAGCAGGAGGACGGCGGGATCTACAGCCCGCAGATCGGCTACCGGAACTACACCACGAGTGTGGTCTTGATGGCGCTGGCGGCGACAGAAGATCCGGCCTTGAATCAGGAGATCCAATCGGGCCAGAACTTCCTCAAGGACAACCAGTGGGTCGAGGGTAAGTACGACGCCGACGGCAGGCCTATTGATTCCGGTCATCCCTGGTATGGGGGCGCGGGCTACGGTCAACACAAGCGCCCCGACCTGTCCAATACGCAGATGATGCTGGAAGCGCTGCACCAGAGCGGCCTGCCGCCAAGTGATCCCGTGTATCGCAGAGCGCTCAAGTTCGTCCAGCGCTGCCAGATGTGGAGCCAGGGCAACGACCAGCCCTTCGCCCGCGGAGCGGAGGACGGCGGGTTCATTTACACCGCCGCCAACGATGGCGAGAGCAAGGCGGGGACGGTCATCGTGAAGGGCAAGCCGATCCTGCGCTCCTACGGCTCGATGACCTACGCGGGTTTCAAGAGCATGCTGTATGCCAACGTCGATTGTGATGATCCGCGCGTTCAGCGGGCGTGGGACTGGATTCGCCGACACTACACGCTGGAGTCGAACCCGAATATGCCGGGAGCCCAGTCGAAGCAAGGCTTATATTACTACTACCACGTCTTTAGTAAGGCCCTCGAAGCGCGGGACCAGCCGTCGGTTCTCGACGCCGCCGGCGTGAAGCACGACTGGCGGGCGGAACTGGCCGAGAAGTTGCTCACCTTGCAGCACGCCGACGGGAGCTGGGTCAATACCGCCGACCGCTGGCAGGAGGGCAATCCGCACCTGGTCACGGCCTATGCCGTTCTGGCCCTCCAGACCGCCGTCCGTTGAAAGGTCCGTGCCGGTACCTGTGCGCCGAACTAAAGCGGGCACCCGATTGCCCCGAATTATGAAGAAGTGCCGACGACGGTCCGGCCAGGCTGCGAACCTTGATGCAACCCGGCGGGGGGGCGACGAGCCATGCCGAAGACCGATAGCCAGTTCCACTCCGAGGGCTTGACGGCCCAGCAGTTGCAGGATCTGCTCAACGCGCTGGACGCGGCTAGCCCTGCGCCCGATCGCCAGAAGAGGCGCTCGCGGCGCCTGCCGTTCCGGCGCTTGCGGCTGCGGGTCCAGGTGCTTGATCAGCACGGCAAGATCACCACCAGCTTCCGCGTCCCGACGCGAAACGTGTCTTCCCACGGCCTGGCATTCCTTCACAAGCAGATGCTCGCCCCGGGCCAGATGTTGAAGATCGAGATCCCCGTGCTCGATAGCGAGGTGATCCATGTGCAGGCCCGGGTCGCGCGGTGCCGGCACCTGAAAGGGATGCTCCACGAGGTCGGGGTGGAGTTCGTGGGACGGACGGACAAGGACCCGCGAAGGCTCCATTCCAGGGCGCCTGGTCAAATCGACCCACGATGAGCATTGTTTTCGCAGGCGGAAGCGTCCGCCTTTCGTTGGCGTGGGGAACCAGCCCGGGAACAGGCCGGCTCGCCGGCGGTCTTTGACATTTCTCAGCCAAGCCGACACATTATCTGCGATGCCAACCGGGAAGGTGAAATGGTACAACGAGCAGCGGGGGTTCGGCTACGTCCAGCCGGACGAGGGTGGGCCGGATGTCTTCGTCCATCGTTCGGTAATCCAACCTGAAGATGCCCGTCCGTTGTCCGAGGGGCAAGCCGTTGACTACGAGCTGGAAGCAGGCCCCAAGGGACCGAGAGCAGTGTCACTGAGGTGTACAGGCTCTTCGAGAATGGGTCAGGAGCCTTCTTGACTGGCTGATGAGCTGTTGCGTCTTTGGCGGCCGCCACCTGGGGCAAGGCCGGCCACAACAGCTCTGTCCCCTTTTCCTGGGCCCAATTGATGCCGCGTACAGGCCTGGTATTGTCCGATCGCTACACCGAACATGATACCGGTCCGCATCATCCGGAGCGACCGGATCGAATACGTGCCCTGCGCGAACGGATGCAACAGGTCTCATTGCGCACACGAACCGAGGCAATTGAGCCGTACCTGATCGATCTCTCACTCGTTGAAACCGTGCACCCAGCCGAGTACATATCGAGAGTCCGCTTAGCTTGTGAGGAGCGAGCGGGATTCATCGACACGCCCGAATGCCCGCTGTGCGACGCGAGTTTCGAGATCGCGCGCCTGGCGGCGGGCGGGGTGGTGGCGGCAGTCGATGCGGTGATGGAAGATCGCGTGCAGAACGCCTTCTGCGGCGTTCGACCTCCCGGGCATCACGCCGAGCGCCGCCGGGCGATGGGTTTCTGCTACTTCAACAACATCGCAATCGCGGCCGAGTATCTCCGCGGGCACCACGGCATCGAGCGCGTCGCGATCGTAGATTGGGACGTTCACCACGGCAACGGCACCCAGCACCACTTCGACCGCGATCCCAGCGTCTTATACTGCAGCCTTCACCAGGACCCGCGCACGCTTTACCCGGGGACAGGATTCGAGTGGGAGACCGGCACCGACGCCGGGGCGGGGACGACGCTGAACGTCCCAATGGCACCGGGCAGCGGCGACGATGAGTACCAATGGGCGTTCGCGGAGCGGATTCTGCCGACCGTCAGTGAATTCAGGCCGGGCTTCATCCTGATCTCAGCGGGCTTCGACGGTCATCGCGACGACCCGCTGGCCCACATCACGCTGACGACGGAGGCGTTCGGCTGGATGACCCGGGAACTGGCCGCACTGGCCGCATCCCTCTGCGAGCACCGGGTGGTGAGTGTGCTGGAGGGTGGATATAACCTTGAAGCCCTCGCGGACAGCGTTCAAGCGCATGTCGAGTCCTTCTCGGCGCCTGTTTCTGAGTGACCGAGGAGAGAGGGGGAGGAAATGAGGCCCGAAACGCCGCCGGGCCTCACCGGAGGGCTGCCCAAAGGCTGCGCCGGGTCGCAATAATATCTGCCCCTCAGCGTTTGGCGGGAGGTGGCAGCGAACGGTTGTCGTTTGCAGTTTACTCTGCGTATCGAGAAAGCGGTCGACTCAGTTA
>CAZOIA010000103.1:0-19822 GCA_964579675.1 uncultured Planctomycetales bacterium
CCGCAGATGCTCCCCTCCCTGACGGTCGGGGTTCGGAAAAGCGCGGCGCCGCCCCGCTGCCCGCCCGAAGGTCCCTGCCGGAGCTGTCATGCGCCCGCCCGGCCTTGCTGATTGCCGGAAACTGCGACGCGATAGCTGGCAACCGGTCCTCCTTGCGTTATGATACTGGCCCGAGGTATGGACCATGAGCAGGAGTCTCTTCGATCTGAGCGGCAGGACGGCTGCGATCACCGGCGGCGGGGGCGTGCTGTGCGGCGGGATAGCCCGGCATCTGGGTGCCTGTGGTGTGAACGTGGCGGTCCTGGACCTCAAGGCAGAGGCGGCCGAGGAGGTCGCGAAGTCCATCACCGGGGCCGGGGGAAAGGCGATTGCGGTGGCCGCCGACGTCCTCGAACGCGACAGCCTCCAGGACGCCCTCGAAAAGTGCCTCCAGGCCTTCGGGCAGGTGGACATCCTGATTAACGGCGCGGGCGGCAATCACCCCTCAGCCACGACCTCGCCCCACCAGGAGTTCTTCGACCTGCCCATCGAGGCCTTCCGGAAGGTGATGGACCTGAACATCATCGGCACCATCCTGCCGTCGATGGTCTTCGCCCGGGCGATGGCCGACCGCGGGCAGGGCGTCATCCTCAACGTCGCAAGCATGAATGCGTTCAAGCCGCTGACGAGGATACCGGCGTACTCTGCCGCCAAGAGCGGGGTCAAGAACTTCACCGAGTGGCTGGCGGTGCACATGGCTCGCGAGTATTCGCCGAGGATCCGCGTCAACGCGATCGCCCCGGGGTTCTTCCTGACGCACCAGAATCGCTTCCTGCTGACCGACAAGGACAGCGGCGACCTGACGCCCCGAGGCGAGTCGATCATCGCCCATACTCCGATGAACCGGTTCGGGAGTGCTGAAGACCTCTACGGTACCGTGACCTGGCTGCTGTCGCCCGCGTCGGAGTTCATCACCGGCGTCACGGTCCCGGTGGACGGCGGATACAGCGCCTTCGGCGGGGTTTAACCGCAAGCAATGGAACCACGGATACACACCAACACGAGAAGGAGAAGCAACCGCCGGCCGGGCGGTATGACTTCTCACTTCCAACTGCTGCAGCCGTCTCTGCCCGTCGTTTCACCATTGGTGACGCTGATCGAGTAGCTCGCCATGCGAATCACGACCGTTAGAATCATCGTTCAGATCGTCGTCATGGCATTGTTCCTGACGTTCGTATGCGTGACGACGATGGCCCATCTCGACGCGATGCCCGCGCTGAAGTTCTGGGTGAGCAAGTTCCTCGATGCCGACCCGCTGGTGGCCGTTGCAACCAGCATCGCCACCCACACGCTGTACAAGGGCTTGACGTGGTCGCTGGTATTGCTGATCCCGACGCTTCTTCTGGGGCGGTTCTTCTGCGGATGGATCTGCCCCTTCGGCGCCCTGCACCACTTCGTCGGGTGGGTGTTTAATACTCGGAACAAGGCGCAGAGGATCAAGTCGAACCGCTACCGTCCGCTCTACCAGGGCAAGTACTACATTCTGATCGTGATGATCGTGGCGGCGGTTTTCGGGAGTCTGCAGATCGGGCTCCTCGATCCGATCTGCCTGCTTCACCGGTCGCTGACCGCCTCGCTCCTGCCGGCGCTCAAGATGCCCATGGCAGCCAGCGAAAGCCTGGCCCAGTACGTGGGTGAGCAGAAGATGCACCAGTTGGGCTGGGTGATCGGATTCCTCATCGTGTTGCTGGTAAGCATGAACCTGGTGATCCCCCGGTTCTTCTGCCGCGCGCTGTGCCCGCTGGGGGCCGTTCTGGGCATCCTGAGCCGATTCTCGCTCTGGCGAATCGAGCGCGATCCCGATCGCTGCACGGACTGCGGCCTGTGTGTGCAGAGCTGCGAGGGGGCGTGTGATCCCGACGGCCGGCTTCGCAAGAGCGAGTGCTTTGCGTGCTTCAACTGCATCGAGGATTGTCCGCACGGTGCGCTGCGATTCGCCTTCCTGCCGAAGCGCGAGAGTGAGGTGGCATGGCCCGACGTCCCCGGGCGCAGGGCGATCTTCGCCGCGGTTCTCGGGGTGCTGTTCTATCCGTTCGCTCGCCTTTCGGGTAGGGCGACGAAGGACTTCTCGACCAAGGTGGTCCGGCCCCCGGGGGCCGTCGAGGAGCAGGAGTTCCTGGAGCGCTGCATCAAGTGTGGCCAGTGCATCCGGGTCTGCCCCACCAACGTCCTCCAGCCGGCCATGTTCGAGGCGGGGCTGGAGGGCATCTGGACGCCGGTCATGAACTTCCGCATGGGCCCCTGCCAGCTCAATTGCACCGCCTGCGGGCACGTTTGTCCGACGGGCGCGATCCAGCGGCTTGGGGTTGACAGGAAGCTCGGGCTTGGCTCGTACGCACAGGAGGGGCCGGTGAGCCTGGGCACGGCCCATTACGATCTCGGCCGGTGCCTGCCCTGGGCCAAGAACCTCCCCTGCGTGGTGTGCGAAGAGGTGTGCCCCACCTCGCCCAAGGCGATCCATTGCGAATACCGGCAGATGCTGGTCCGTGACGGGAAGAAGCAGGTACTGTCGTCTTCGCCGACGACGGTGAGACTGGCAGACTACCCCCCGCCCGGCCAGCCATTCGGGCGACCCTGCTCACTGCGGCCCGACGAGTTCCGGGGCGATCAGACGACCTCGTACCACGTGCAGATCGTTCACCGTGACGGAACGAACGAGACGCATCGAATCATCGGCAACTCCCGCGACACCTTGATGATTGCCGAGATCGACCCGGCCGGCGGCGAGGTCGTGCAGGGCACGAAGTTCGCGCAGGTTCCCGCCCGGGGGGCGGTGGCGGCGATCCACCTGGAGTTGAAGGTGCCTAAGATCGACACCGAGCTGTGCATCGGCTGCGGGTTGTGCGAGTTCCATTGCCCGGTGGTGGGTGATCGGCGGGCGGTGTATGTGACGCCTGAGGGGGAGACCCGGTCACAAGACTATCCGCAGAAGGACCGGAACCGCTCACTTCGACTCATGAAGAGCGCGGATGGCAGAGGGCACAGCGTCAATCCGAGGAAGCTGCTTTCCTGACAAGCCTGGTACTGATGACGAACGAGAATACCAGTCCGGCCGGAGATGGACGACTCGTCTCGCGACGAGCCTTGCTCCAATCGTGCGTGGTGGCCGCGTCGGCCCCGGTGCCGCCGGCGGCGGGCATTGCCCGTGCCGCCGGGCCGGCGTCTCAACCGGTCACCGCGAAGCCGCAAGCGGCGGGAGCCGGCTCACAAGCGGCGGGAGCCGATTCACAACCAGCAGGAGCCGATTCACAACCGGCGGGAGCCGATTCACAACCGGCGGGAGCCGGCGCGCAAAGCAATCCTATCCCGATGCACCCGCTGGGCAAGACGGGCGTCAAGGTGACCCGGCTCGTCATGGGCGCGAGCTTCCCCGCCTACGGCCCGCGGCTGCTCCGTTTTGCGTATGCCAACGGGATTCGGTGCTTCGACAACTCACAGCGGTATATGCGGGGAAAGGCCGAGGCCATGCTCGGTGAGTGGCTGAACCGGCTGCCTCGGCCTGAAGAGGTGTTCATCATCAGCAAGGCCAAGTTTTTCAACCCGGGCAAGTTCTACGATTGGGTGATCAGTGCCCTGGACAGGATGAAGCGCGATACTATCGATCTGTTCATGGTGCACGGTGTCGAAGATCCGGGTATCCCGCTCGATCGCAAGGGTGAGTGGCGCCGGCTCAAGGATCGACTGATCCGCGAGAAGAAGGTCCGGTTCATGGGCTTCAGTTGCCACGCCGAGATGCCGGCGCGGATCGCGTGCCTGGCCAATGCCGCCAGGGGCGGCTGGGTGGATGCCGTCATGGTCGCGTGCGATCCCGGGCTGATCCGCGCCAACCGCGAGTTCAACCAGGCGGTAGACGTGTGCGCCGAGGCCGGCGTGGGACTGATGGCCATGAAGACCGGGCGCGGCCTGGGAAAAGCGGCCAATCAGCCGGCCCGTGCCCTCGAGCTGTTCAGGCAGCTCGGCATGTCGCCCCACCAGGCAATGCAGGCGGGCATCTGGAGTGACGGGCGGTTTGCCGCGGTCTGTACCGAGATGCCCAGTCGGAGGATTATCGAGGAGAATTGTGCCGGCGCCCGCCGCTTCAACAGGCCGTTCGATGCCGAGCAATGGAAACTGCTCGATCACGGGATCAGACAACTCTCGCGGGCCACGTGCCCGGGCTGCGACGGCGCGTGCCGGCGGGCGGCGGGCACCCGCACCGACTTCTGCTCGATCGCACGGTATCTGGACTACTACGAGCACGACGGCAAACGCCAGGAGGCCCGGGATCTCTACGCGAGTCTGCCATCTGAGCATCGCGACTGGCACGGCGCGGATCTCCAGGCGGCATCACAGGCATGTTCAGCGCGGCTTGATTTTGAGGCGATACTCGCCAAGGCAACGCGACTCCTGGGGTAAGACTTCCTATTCTCCCACTCAAAAGCGATGGACCCCTGGTGAGTCTGCCGATGGGGAGAGTGGGCATGCTCCTCGGGGGTGCAAGGCCTCCTTCCTCTGTCTACGGGGGAAGGTCGCAATAAATGATCGATGTTTGCGGGACTTTCCGGCGGGACCGGGTGGCGCTGCAGTAGGACCCTCGCCTCGGTCAGCCTGAGCCCTGTAGACGCCAAGGGACCCAGCCTCGCCCCGCCGTGCCGACGGGCGCAGGCGTCGCACGGAGCGAAGGGACGTCGCAGCAGGCACAGAGCAGAGGCAGTAAATGCGAACCATAGCCCACGTAACGCACGAAGCAGTCGAGAAGGTCGGGGGTATCGGGGCGGTTCTTGAGGGCTTGCTCACATGTGACGCGTACCGCAATCGCGAGCACCGGACGATCCTGATCGGGCCGATGTTTGCGACCCGGGGCGGAGCGGAGGCCCGGCTCGGATCGGCGGGCGAGGTGCTCTACAGCAGTGTTGACGGCGTCACCCGCCACCCGGTGAGTGCGGCCCTGGATCACGTCCGCCGCGACTTCCACGTCGGAATCGCCTACGGGCACCGGACCTTCAGCAACCCACACACGGGCATGTGCGTATCGCCCGAGATCGTCCTGATCGACGTGTCGCGCATGGACCTCGGCAAGACCAATGCTTTCAAGCGGAGACTGTGGGAAGCGTACGGGCTTGAGTCCTCGCGCTACGAGCATTCGTGGGAATACGACCTCTACGTCAAGCTGGCCGAGCCGGCCCTGGCGGTGTTGCGGGCATTGGGGGCCACGGACCATGACGAGAAGTGCGTGATCCTCGCCCACGAGTTCATGGGACTACCCACCGCCTTGGCAGCCCGGCTCGATCCGAGCGGTGCATTCCGAACGGTCTTCTATGCCCACGAGGTCTCGGCGATGCGGAGAATCGTGGAGGACCGTCCCGGGCACGACGTGAGTTTCTACAATGCGCTGTCGTCGGCGATAGGCTGCGGGCGATACGTGGACGACGTGTTCGGCCCCCAGGATGGCTACTACCGGCATGCGCTGGTGAAAGCCGCCCGGCACTGCGACCGGATCTTCGCCGTCGGCGACTACGTGGTCAAGGAACTCCGTTTCATCGGCCCCGAGTTCGCCGACGCTCAAGTCGACACCACCTACAACGGAGTACCCGCCGAGCACACTACACTCGCCCAGAAACGCGACAGCCAGCGCCGCTTGCGCGACTACGCCGAGACCTTGTTGGGCGATCGCCCCGATTACCTCTTCACCCACGTCACTCGGACCGCTCCCAGCAAGGGCTTGTGGCGGGACCTCCGCGTCCTCGAGCACGTGGAGGCTGAGTTCCGCCGGAGCGGCAAATCGGCAGTGTTGTTCCTGCTGTCCACCGAAGTTTCCCCGCGCCGGTCTGAGGACGTGCGAGATATGGAGCGGCAGTGGCACTGGCCGGTCGCCCACCGCGAGGGCGGCTCCGATCTCTCCGCCGGCGAGGCGATCGTCTATCAGGGCATTCAGGAGTTCAACGCCCGCAGCCGCCGGGTCAAGATCGTCTATGTGAACCAGTTCGGCTGGGAGCGGGACCTTTGCGGCAATCGGATGTCCCCGGACATGGAACTTATGGACATCCGCCGAGGCAGTGACGTCGAGTTCGGGCAAAGCATCTATGAACCCTTTGGCATCTCGCAACTGGAGCCTCTCACCTTCGGCGGGATTTGCCTGATGTCGCAGGTATGCGGCTGCACGGGGCTCGTGGAGGCGGCAATGGACGGGAAGACCTTTCCCAACGTCATCATCGCCGACTACTGCGACCTCGGTCCCGGACCCTGGGATGAGCAGGCCCTGCTGGCCATGGACTGTGACCAGCGCGAACGCCATGAGCAGCATGTGGCCGGGCAGGCGGCGCGCCGGCTGCTCGAGGTACTGCCGACGGATGACGCATCGGCCGACGCCCTGTTGGACAGCGGCTACCAGCTCGCCCGAGAAATGAGTTGGGAAGTCGTCGCCAGCCGGCACATATTGCCGGCGATTGATGCCATCTGCCGTAAGCCCGGCCAGATCCGCGCGGCTTGAGTAGCTGTCAGCTACAAGCCATCAGCTATGAGCCATCAGCTATCAGCGATCCGCTATCGCTTGTCGGCTATCAGCCATCAGCCAAATATGGTAGGCTGAAGCCCGATGCTGATAGTCTCTGATAGCTAACAACTGACAACTGATCGCTGATAGCTGATAGCTCAAGAATGAAAATCGCGGTCATTGGTGCAGGTGCGGTCGGTTCGTTCTACGGGGCCCGGCTCGCCCGCTCTGGGCACGACGTTCGCTTGCTCATGCGCCGCGATCTGGAGGCCGTCCGCCGCAACGGACTCACGATCAAGAGCTGCGACGGCGATTTCCATCTCCAAGCGGCCGCATTCGGCGATCCGGCTGACATCGGGGTGGTCGATCTGGTCATCTGTGCACTCAAGGCAACGGCCATTGATGTCGCTCAGCAGTTGGTCCGCCCCTGTGTCGGACCTCACACGCGCATCATCGTTCTGATCAACGGGCTTGGCATTGAAGAGCGGTTCGGACAATGGTTCGACCCCGAGCGTATCCTGGGCGGCCTGGCGTTCGTCTGCATCAACCGTGGCAAACCCGGCGTCGTTCACCACATGGCCTATGGCCGCATCGCCTTCGGACACCTTCTCGACGATCAGGAAGAAGCCTCGAAGATGGCTGCCCTGTTCGCTCGAGCCGGTTTCGAGACCCACGTCCGGCCCTCGCTCCGTCAAGCGCGATGGGAGAAACTGATGTGGAACATCCCCTTCAGCACCCTGGCCATCACCGCCGGCGGCGTGACCACCGATAGAATTCTCGCCGATCCGGGACTCACCCGACTCGCCCGCGCGCTCATCGTCGAGACCGGCAGCGCCGGCAACGCCGACGGCTGCTCTATCGAAATCGGCGCCATGGTTGAGAAAATGATGGCCAACACCGGCACGATGGGCGCGTATCGGCCCTCGATGCTGCTCGATTACGAGAACAAGCTCCCGCTGGAAGTCGAAGCGATCCTCGGCGAGCCGGTCCGACGCGCCGCCGCCCTCAACGTGTCCGTCCCCACCATCGAAGCCCAGTATCGACTCACTGCATTCCTCGACCGACTCAACCGAGGCGGGTAAATCAAGTCCCGGCCCCAGGGTTTCCTCGTCGAGAAGGAGACTCCGTTACCGAAAACGGCCCTATGGACACGCCACCCACCCGCCGTTCAGGCTCTTCACCATTGCCATATCGATCAGGTCGACGTGGCCGTCCAGGTTCACATCAAGCCTCACATCGTCGCCCGCAACCGGCGAGCCGTTCTTGCTCTTGACCTGGGCCATGTCGATCAGGTCGGTGTAGTTGTCACCGTTAGTGTCGCCCTCCAAGGCCTTGATCAGGCAGTCGGTATCGTCGATCAGGTCTGGGATATTGGCGGCGAGATCGATCTTGTAGCACACCTGATCCGGCAGACCACCGGACCACTCGGCAATCAGGGTGTAACTTCCGCCGCCGTGGTGGGTCAGCGTTTGGCTCGTCGCGGGAATCGAGCCGCCGTTGGTCAGGTCCTCAGCCTCGACCGTCCCGGTGAGCGCCATGCTCCCGTCGGCGGGCCCGGTGATATCGACCTCGATCTTCTGAATGCCGTCCCGTCGCGTCTCGCCTACGACAGCAATACCGGCAGCAGCGGGGTCCAGTTCAATGGCCAACTCGCCGAGCCCGACGTGCTGTCTCGCGCTCCGCCACCCGGTAATGACCGGTGGCGTTGGCGACGGGCGCCCCGCCAGAGCGGGTATGATGCCCGCATGCATGATCACAGAACCGTTTGACGCAAGTCCGATCACCGTCTGGCCGACGTTCTGCAGCGAGCCCGTGAGGGCGTCAGTCTCAGCCCCGGCGGAGATGGCCGCATACGGGATGTCGTCGGCACGCAGCATGTCCGTCGCGGGCAGCAGCGCCATCGCGCCCAGCAGCATCAGCGCGTATCCTTTAGCATTCATCGTTTCATCCTCTAATTGAACGTCGTGCTCGTATCTCCACGCTAGCAGCTTGCGTTGCCTGCCTGCTAGTAGACATACGCCGATCCTTGATAACTTGTAATGAGCATCCGTTTCGTGATGGTCATCTCCGCATACGTACCTGCCTTGAGGCACAGGCGCCCGCCACTGGGAACAGCAGACACTCCCTCCGAAAGCGTGTTGTAGGGATTCTGGATATTCCCGTTTTCAGAACCTGCCCAGGCAGCATCCACAAAGATGTAATTATTGGGAGAGCTATAAGGATACGATCTATCGATCGTAGGATCGCTGGCGGGGATTTCATCGAGGTCATACCAACCGTCGCCGCCCCCGTCATGGCCGGCGTTCATATAGAAATAGTCCGGCTCGGTATCCCGGTAGCCGCAAGCTACAACCGTATGGCTGCTGCTGCTGAGAACCACGGGCAGCCCGCCTCGGATGCTGGCGGCTATCGGTGCCTCGTGGCTGGAGGTCCGTTGGATCGTGCCCTTATAGCGGAAATACGTGTTCGTCGCAGACGCAGACGGCCATGCGCCCGAACGGCCAACTTCATAGTTCATGTTGACCGCGACGCCACAGTCGTACATCAGCTCTGCGACATGTGCATTGTGGCTGGTCAAGCTCGTTGTGGGCATGCTGCCCCAGCTAAAGGTTTCTGTTCCGAAGTTCACGGAGTGGCTATATTGAACACTGCCCCAAGTGTCCGAATAGCTGTGGGAACTGTAGCCGGTCGCAGGCCATTCGTGGAAGCGCATCATGATCGCCATGGCGGTGGCGGTACAGCCGGTCGGAATGCCCGCGATGTTGCCGTTGTGAGCAAGCACCTCGGCGTTATAATACGTCCCCTGGCTCCAACAGGCCGTGTCCCACAGCACATAGATCGTCCCTTCCGGTGCGTCGTGAGAGACCTCCTCCAGCGCCGTATCTTCCTGGAGCCTCGAACGCAACTCGGACCAGTTGGCATGTGTGGCCACGTCAACCCCGGCGGCGACCTGGTTGTTTACGTGATCCCAGCGATTCACCATGTTCTTCCCCAGGTAGTAGCGCAGGAAGTTTAACTCCGGCTGATCCCACCAGAATTCCGATTTGGCATTGAACACGGTAATCGGTTGGATCCGATCATCGCCGGAGACGACAACGAATCCCGTCGGATCGTACTTGATGACATACGCCAGGACCGCGCGGTTCCCCGGGGGTCTATCGAGCAGTTCATCCTTGGCCACCAGATAAAGAACTTGGCGCTTGGAGAGTGCCTCGAATCTGGCGGTCCTTTCTGCGTCATCCATTTTGGTATGCGGCCAATTGAGTTCCATGGCGTACCACAGGTCAGCCACGGCCACTGCTTCGTTTTCATCGACCGCCGCACCGAATCCCTGGCTGACGCCGAGCAAGAGTACAGGCAGCAGGAAAACCCATACGCCCCAAAGGGCTTTGGATGTATCACGAGTTCTCATCGGTTACACCTCCCCAGCCTTATTGCAGGTTGACCAGAACGAGGACCAGTCCGCGTCCCTGTTCCAGGGATTCCATGGACTTGCCGAGCACCGTTCCGAAAGCCTTGTCATGATCGGTGGCCTTCATCGCGTGGCCGGCGGTGTCCGACGTGGTCAGCAGGTCACCCGGCTCGATCGCGCCGTTTAACGCGTCGCACAGGACGTAGACCCGGCCGGTCAGGGCGACCGGGCACTTCCCGTCCGCCTGAGAACCTTGCTGCCCCATCATCATCCCGGGCTTGAGGCCGCCGGCCCCGCTGATCACGCCCGCCACCGTGCGGTCATACGCTTTCGTGCTGACCCGCAGCTTGCCGGGCCGATCGGGATCGATGCAAACCACCATCCCCGGGGCAACCTCGCCCTTGTCGGCCTTGATGTCGAACTGCTCGGACAGGTCACTGCCGCCGGTGATCTGCAGCTCCTCGGTGGTCACCCGGCCGTCGCCGCTGTAGTCGGCGTCCAGCGTGATGGCCGCGGTTCCGTCTCCCTTGTAGAGCCGGATATAACCTTCATCTGAGCCTTCGTCGCCGTCAATTTCGATCGTCTTCTGACCACTCGCGTTGAGCAGCTTAATCACCGGACCGTCGGCGGAAGTTTCGGCACCCTGGATTTGGATCGTTTCGGTTCCGTCGGCATCATACACCGAGACGTCGCCGCCGGTGCCCGTGCCTTCTCCATCAAGCTTAACCCGCAGGTTGCCGCTCGCGTTGTCCAAGCTGATCGCCGCTCCCGTGCTGGAGGTCTCGGCACCGACGATTTCCACGGTTTGGGTCCCGCTGGCGTCATACACCGAGACCTCGCCGCCGCCGTACGCATCTTCTCCGTCAAGCTTCACCCGCAGGTTGCCGCTCGCGTTGTCCAAGGTGATCCGCGCGCCGGTGGTATCGGTCTCGGCGCCGAGGATCTCGACCGTCTCGCTTCCGGAGGCATCATGCACCGAGATCTCGCCGCCGGTGCCGGTGCTTTCTCCGTCGAGCTTGACCCGGGACGAGCCGCCTGAGTTATAGAGGTACATCATCCCGGCCCCGCCGCTGTCGCCGTAGAGCGTGATCCCATTGGCTCCGTCGCCTTGATAGCAATTGATCCGACCGCCGCCGTTGCTGCCGGTGCTGTCACCATAGACCGTCGCCCCGAGCGACCCGTCGGCCTGATAGATCTGGGCAAAGCCGCCCGAGGTGGCGCTTCCGCAGAAAAGCGTGAGGGCCCCCGCCTCGTCACGGGTCTCGATCCTGCCCCCATAGCTAGTGCTGTTGTACAGGGTGCCGCGGGTGGAGCCCCCGATCGTGCTCACCACGTCGAAGCCGTCTTCCGCGTATACCGTCGCGGTGCCACCGTCGGCGAACACGCTGGAGTTGCCCACGCTGTCGCTAAGGGTCAACTGCCCGCCGGAGCTGTCGGTGGCGCTCAAGGTTGCCGTCAGACTCGACGTGGCATCGTAGACCTGAAGGTAGCCATAATCACCGGCACCGAGATAGGCCCCGGTGCCTCCGTCGCCTTGATAGCAGGTAACCGTACCGCCGCCGCCGGTGCCTTCTCCGTCAAGCTTCACCCGCGTTAATCCGCTCGCATTGTCCAAGCGGATCAACGCTCCCGTAGTGGAGGTCTCGGCACCGAGGATCTCGACCGTCTCGGTTCCATTGTCATCATACACCGAGATCTCACCGCCGGTGCCGGTGCTTTCTCCGTCGAGCCTGACCCGGTATAAGCCGCCTGAGTCATAGAGGTACATCAGGCCGGCCCCGCCGCTATCGCCGTAGAGCGCGACCCCACTGTCTCCGTCGCCTTGAAGGCAGTAGACCACCCCGCCGCCGTCGCTGCCGCTGGAGTCACCACGGACCGCCGCCCCCATCGACCCGCCGGCCTGATAGAACTGGAGAAAGCCGCCGCTGCTGCTTCCGCCGAAAAGCGTGATGGTGCCCGTCTCGTCATGGGTCTCGAGCCTGCCCCCGTAGCTGCTATTGTACAGGCTGCCGCGGGTGGCGCCCCCAATGGAGCTGACCACGTTGAGGCTGCCTTCCGCGTTGACCGTCCCGGTGCCACCCTCGGCGAAAACGCTGGAGTTGCCCGTGTTGTCACTAAGGGTCAATTCCCCCCCTGAGCTGGAGGTGGCGTGCAGGCTTGCGGCCAGATCATCGTCCGGGCCATCGTAAAGGTTAAGGCCGCCAGAGTAATAGTCAGCTACAGACCCCAGCCAGGTCGTCATCCCGCCATCGTCGCCGTAGAGGAAGATGGAGTCGCTTGCACCGTCCAACACAATGGTTTCCGCGCCCACCAAGGCCGGGCCAAAAACGCTGAGCATGCCGTCAGCCGACGCGCTGCCCAGGTCGATGTAGTCGTCCAACTCCTCGCTGGCGACGCGGTCCACCCGGAAGGCGTAAGGCACGGCGGTCAGCGGGATGCGGGGCGCGAGTTCAGCCCCGCCGTCGATGGCGACGCCCAGCTCCCGGCTGCTGCCGTCGAAGCTCTCGGGCGTGACCGGGATCTGCACGTCGGCCACGCCGTTGCTCAGATCGACGTTGGGGATGTTGATCGGCCCCTCGACCAGCGGGCCGCCACCACCCTCGTAAACGTTGAACTCCAGATCGACCGGGCCGACCAGGGGATTACCGCCGTTGTCGGTGAGCAGGGCCTGGAAGCTGAGGCGGCTCGAGTCGTTATCGAGAATCGGCGCGTCAGGCTCGCCGCCCTCAGCCGGTGCCTCGCGCTCCCGCTGCTCGCCCGCAGGGGGAGCCGGGGACGCCGTTTGACCGCCTGCCGACGGTGCCTCGGCGACGGGTGGTTCTGCGGCCTCGGGGGGCGCTGCCGGTGCGCCGTCGGCCCCGGACTCATCAGGGCCGGGGGGCGGCTCTACGGCCTCGGCGGGCGCTGCCGGCGAGGGAGCCGCGGACGCCGCCGGCGCGGCGACGGCAGCCGCGTCCTCGGCCGCAGGTGGCTCTTCGACGCTATCCGGCTGCTCAGCCGGTTCAGCCGGGGCCGAATCGGCCTCCTCCCCAACCCCTTCCTTGCTGGCGGCGGGTTCGCCTTCCTCAGGCGAGGCGGCCACTGCGTCGGAAGCGCGCCACCCGGCGAAGGCGGCGAGCCCCACCAGGCCTGCGATCATGAGCAGCACGCAGATGTACATTTTCGTTCTCATGGGTCTTCTCCTTTTCCCAAATGACCATGGGTGAAAGCTTGCATAACCGTTCTTTCCATGGCGACTACGGTTCGCCTCGCGTTGTATCGGGCAAGGTGCCAACAGCGGCACCATCAACTTCAGCAGAGATACTCATTCCATTCCGTCCTCGTTTAGCTACCCAGATAGGCCGAGTTTTCCACCGTTTCGACTGCCAGGCTCTTGGTACCGGTCATATTGACCGTTTCCGGATAGCTGCCACCGGGGAAGATCAGCAGCCGGCCCCCGCTGACCGCCGCGTCATACGCGGGCTGCACCCGGTAGAAGGGCGCGCTGCGGAGGTCGGACGTGTTGCCATACGAGCGGGCGATCCAGATGGTGTTGGCCCGGTAGTCGGTCAGGATGGTGCCTCCCCGGCCATAGATGTTGTCGTTGCCGGCGGTGCCCCAGTCCTTCCACAAATCGGCCTGCTCATACAGGAGCCAGCGAATGGCGGAGGCGCTGAGCTGCGTGTCGGCCGACAAGAAGGCGCAGGCGGCCCCCGCGTTGTTGGGCGTCGCGCCGCTCGTTCCGCCGAAGGACCCGCCGTACGAGGTCGTGGTCGTATCCGTGGGGCCAGCCAGATCCGGCAGCGTCCTACCCGAGTTGCTGGGCCCCTGGCTGCTGTAGTCCTTGATGATCCCCGCGGTGCCATTGGGGGAGCTGTGGCTAGCCCACGTCACCGCCCCGTTGGAAATCACGTTGCTCCGCGTCGAGTTGCTGGGAGAGGTGGTCGAGTTGGCGGCCATGGCGTACTGGAAACTGTCCGGCGACGCGTGCCAAAACACCTCTAACTCCGTGGTCCCTCCGCTCTGGCGCTTGACCGCAAGATAGACCGTATGATTGGCGCCGAACGGACTGACCCAGTAGAAGTCCTCATACGTATTCCCACTGTTCGTGCTGCTGGCAAGAACGGTGGTTAGATCATCGTCGTATAGGTAGAGGTCGTAGTTGTACGTGCCGCCGGTCGTGTCCCACGACAGATAGAAATTGCCCTTGACGCCGGTATCGACGACGATATTGAGGGCTTCGTCGCCCGTGGCCCAGTCGTGCCAGTAATCCGAGCCCAAACCGGCGTTGTAGTTGCCCTGCCAGTGCGTTTCGGCCCGGTTCCCCGCGGAGGTGAAGAACAGAATCCCGTTGTCCACTGCGTTATTCGCGGCCGCGCAGGCGTCGCCGCTATTGTCCGCCCAGCCGAGGTTGTAGCGGCTCATCGAGTGGGTGATGATGTCAACCCCGTGGGCGATGCAGTCGTTGACCGCGGTGCCCAGATCGGTCACGCTGTCGGTCTTATAGAGCCGCCAGGTCGCCCCCGGACAGTGATCGTAGGCGGACTCCGTACAACCGGTCCCGTGCGCCGTGCCCGACTGGAACCCGCTGCCGGTGTAGTTGAGCTCGGTGGTCGATCCCGCCGGGGGCGCGTCGCCCGCGTTGCGGGCCAACGTCAGATTGATAAAGCCGCTGTCGATCACGGCGATCGTCAGGCCCGAACCGTTCGCCCCGCCGTCCCGGTAACTGTCCGAGTTGATGGCGGTTGCTCCCTCGCCGCCGACGGCGTCAAGACCGCCTGGGTCCGCCCGTTCTATCCAGTACCCCGCGGGCAGCGTGCGGGCTACCGCGCTCAACTGCTTGATCGGGAGATATGCGTCGATCCGGTGCCGCCAGGTATTCGTCACCTCACCGCCGAACGGGGCGATCTGGGCGGCCTTGATCGCCTTGGCGCCTTGCGGCCCGACGATCTCGACGTGCACCTTGCCATCGTCGCGCACTTCGAGGCCCCGCCGCCCCAGATCCTGCTGGAGCTGGGCCATCGTGACGCCCTCCCGGGCCGCTGCCAGCTCGGCCTCATAGAGAACGATCCGCAGTCGCGTCTCCACGTCGGCCGGCAGCTCGGTTCGAGGTGGGGGCTCGCCGAGAAGTTGCGCGAGGCTCGACGCGGGTCCTGCCACCAGTGCGGCCAACAGGAGGCTCAGCAGCCAGCCCGCAGGCACGGATCTCGGCACCTTGCTGACGAACGCCGAGGCAGTCCTATTCCTGTACATGGCTCACCTCACAGTACCTTTTGTTTCATTAGCCCAGAAGCGGGTCTATCCGGGTCTTAATCCCAACAAACCAAAAGATTGGCGGTGCGAATTGTCTGGAATTCACCCTCCGGGCGGCGATGGGTCGATTGCTCCTTACGTTGCCGATGGTGGCAACGGCCTCAACAGGCCCGATCCAAGCCGTCATGGTAGCCAATGCGTCGCGGATTGTCAAAGATTAACCAGGGTTTTTTGAGGATTGTTCGGTGAGGAGGCGCAAGGATGCCGAGACAAGATCTGCGGCAGCAAACCGGGGCACACCGGCATAACTGCGTATCGTTCAGGTCAAGGAGGCGGGAGGACTTCTCGATGCCTGTGGGCCCGGTCTTCTCTGCCTCTCCCCGACGGATGATCCGGATTACCAGGTCAGGTTTCCATTGATTCGCAAGTCCCTGTGGTAGAAGGTATTAACAGCCGCCATCGAATCGCAGCAGCACGAGCGGCTCGCGGTGGCGCTGGTTGTAGTCGCCCAAGGTCAGCGGCACCTCCGAGAGTCCATCGACCCAGGGATCGCTCTGGCCGAACTCCTTTCGGTTGTACTCGTTTTCGGCGTGCATCATGTCCCAGATCTCGCGTTCCATGACGACCAGCAGTGGTGAGGCCCCAGCCGCCAGCCGGCTCTTGAGCATGTGGATCGGATCAGCCCCGGGAATGCCGGGTTGGACCCCCGGGACCGAGTCAAAGCGATTGGGCATCAGGTAAGCCAACTGGTGTTGCTCGGTGACGAAAAGGATGAGCCGTTTGTCGGGAGCGATCCGATTGGCCTGCTCTTCGAGTCTGGCCGCGAAGAGGCGTTGTGATCGGCGCGGATCGATGATCCGGTCCATCAGGATATTCGTCGCCAGCAACATGACCATCGCCGTGCCGGCCGTCAGGAGACCGAGCGCGATGCCCGTCCGCCTGACGTGCACGAGGACGGCCGCGACAATCATGGCGGCCACCAGCAGCAGCAGGACGAACACGGCGGCGGAGAGATGGCTGCCGAGTGAATTAGCCACGGCGCGCAGGGCCGCCTCGTCGTTCCTGTTGGTGCCGAACATCGGAACCACCCAGTTGAGGAAACGCTCATCGGTCAGGGCGAATGCGAATCCGCCGGCCGCGGTGACGCCAATCGCCAGGCCGACGAATGCCAGGCGGATTGCCCGGCCGAGACGGACGTCGCTGGCCTGGTCGCGAATGAAGTCAACCAGCATCTTGGCGGCCAGCACCATCGCCGCCGGGTACAGCGGCAGAATGTACTCGTTCTTTCGGTACCGCATCGCGCTGAAGAAGACGAGCCAGACGGCTATCCACGCCAGCAGATACGCCCCGGATTGCCGGGTATCCCGGCAACGTCGTCGAAAGACCTGGACAACGGCGCCGGGAAGCATGATGACCCAGGGAAACAGGTCCACGACCATCCGAACCAGATAGAACCACCACGCGGTCGTTCTCTCGAACTCCCGGCCGACATGCAGAATCCCGGCTCGGGAGAACATGTGACGAAGGAACATGGTCCGGGTGAATTGCCCGCCGGTTTCGAGATGGATGAGGACGAACCAGGGCAGCACCAGGAGCAGGTAGACCAGCAATCCGGCGAAGAAGTGCATGCCCTTCATGGACCCGCGGACGCGAGCGGCGTAGGCCCGCCGACGCTGCCCCTTCGGATGCTCGATGATCACCTCCACGGCAAGGAAGACGAGAATGATCAGACCGGCCAGGAGAGCGTAGGCAAAACTTTTCATCAGCGTCGCCGCCGCAAGCAGGAGGTACACCAGGGCGAAGCAGCCGAAACGAACACCCTTGCGGTCGCTGCGGTCCCCGACGTACCAGCAGAGGAACACCGTCGTCATCATGAGGGTCAGCAGCATGTCCATCTGGCAGATGCGGGCCTGCCACCAGAATTGAACGCAGGTCGCCAGAGCAAATGCCGCCACGATGCCCACGCGGCGGCCATACAGAACGCAGCCCAGCAGATACGTCACACCCAGCAGGATCATGGCTGGAACGGTCGAGAAGCACCGTACGGTGAAGTTGTTGATGGCCATGCCCAGCTTGTGGGCGACGGCGATGAGCCAGTAGTAAAACACCGGCTTGTGAATGGAGATGTGCTGCTCATACTCCATGTCGGGGCGGAGCGGACCTTTACTCATGTGCTCCCACACCGCCTGCCGCCAACCGTGATCGTAGACAATGACCTCACCGTCGGGATCGTAGGTTACGGCATCCTCACCTTCAGTGCCGGCGACGATGAGGTGCGGCTCGTACATCTGCTGGCGCATGGTGACGTAGTCGCCCGAGTTGACCATGCGCCGGGCCACCTGGGCAGCCCGCGCCTCGCCGGACGTCCACAGTCCCCGCGTCCCCAGACCCGGCAGCCAGCACAACCCTCCGATTGCCAGGAGCAGGACCAGCCAGAGCAGATCCAACGCGCCTGGCCGCCAGGATGAACCGCACATCGCGCCTGCCTTCTCGTGCTTCGATTCAAAACCCACGGGGACCTCTCCAAGGCGGCATGTTCTCACTTACCCGGGAGAGGAGAGAAACCGCCGGGTGATCTCGCAGAACATCCTGATGCCGACGGGGAGTACGGCGTCGTTGAAGTTGAATTGCGGGTTGTGCAGGGTCGGGAAGCTGTCCATGTCTGGTGGGCGCAAGCCCAGGTGGAACATGGCCGCCGGCACGCGCTGAGCGTAGAAGGCGAAATCTTCGACGCCCATGGTGGGGGGCTCATTCGTAATCACCCGCTCAGGACCGAACAGATCGCGGGCGGTGTCCTGGACGAGTCGGGTGAGCTCGGGATCGTTGACCATGGGCGGATAGCCGCCTCGGAAGCTCACCTCGGCTTCAGCCCCGTGGGCGCGAGCCGTATGCTCGGCAATGCGGGACACCTGCTGCCGGAGAGCCTCACCCGTCTCGGCACGGGTGTAGCGCAGCGTGCCTTTCATGAAACACTCGGCGGGGATGACGTTGCTCGCCGAGCCGCCCGACACCTGGCCAACGGTGACCACCGCCGCCTCCAGCGGATCGACGGTCCGGGCAACAACCTGTTGCAGGGCGGTGATGATCTGGGCGGCGATGACAATCGGATCGATTCCGCGATGGGGGTAGGCCCCGTGGGTGCCGCACCCGCGAACGGTAATGGAGAACGCGGTGTTGGCGGCCATGATCGACCCGGCCCGGATCGCGATCGTGCCCGCCGGCTGTAATGGCCAGCCGTGCAGCGCAACGACACCATCCACGCGAGGCGACTCCAGGACGCCGCACCGGCACAACTCCCCGCCGCCGCCGCCGTCCTCTTCGTCCGGCTGAAAGATGAACTTCACCTTGCCGGGCAGCGCGTCGGCGAACCGTGAGAGCACTAGCGCCGTCCCAACCAGCGTCGCGGTATGCCCATCGTGACCACAGGCGTGCATGATGCCGGAAACCGTCGATTTGCAGGGCACGTCCGTCTCTTCAGCGATGGGCAGGGCGTCCATGTCCGCCCGCAGCGCCAGGCAAGGCCCATCACGGTCCGGGTTGAGGACCGCCACGACGTCCGTGGCCATCATAGGCGGCAGGACCTCGATGCCCGCCAGCTCACCCAGGATCGCCCGAACCTTTCCCGAAGTCGCGTGTTCTTTGCGCGCGAGCTCTGGATGGGCATGCAGCTCACGCCGCAGGGAGACGACCTGGGGTAGTACACTTTCGATCTGCTCGGCTACCGGATCAATCATATCGTGCGATGCTCCCTCTGATTTTCCGGGTCCATTGTAGTGTCCCCACCTGAACAGGCTAGTGCCGCTATCTCCATCATTCTCAACGGGGTCCCCTTCCCGGCGACGAGTTTCACAGGCAATTCGTAAGACAGGGGTACCGGTTCAATTCCTCCTCGACGGTGGATTTCGAGTTGCATAGTGACGTTCTGATCTTCGCCCCGCCGGCCATGTCGGCCGATGAGTACCGCAAGTCACTGGACGGCGTCTGCGGGCGTTGTTATTTCCGTCCGCGCTGCCTCTTGCGGCGGATTCTGGCGATGCGGACCCTGACGGAATTGCGAGGGCAGATCAGAGGCTCTCGCGTGCTCCGATGCGCCTGACGGTGGATTGCCATAGAAAGCTGCCAGGTCACCGGTCAATTCCAGTGCTCATCCCCGTCTGGCGAACCTCGCGCGCTTCGGGCAGCCGGCAATCGGGCGAAGCAACTGATCCAAGGCCTTCCCCGCGTCTCTGCCTATCTCTTTACAGTCTGCTTTGAGGGTTCCCGCCTTCTGGGCCTTCTTGATCTCGCGGCAAAGCAGGGATCTGTGCTCCTTCCAGGTCTGCGTGAAGGCGTTGCTCAATTTGTCGGCCAGCTTCTTCCCGTCGGGCCGGCCTGCGCAAGCCAACCCAATCGTCATCAGCCCCGCGCAGTAGAAGCCGCAGTGGTCGCCCATGTGCATCCCGCCGCCGAAGGGCGTCGCCATCCGCACGAGTTCCCCGGGCTCGTCGAGGTATTCCAGGCCGGCGGACAGCATGGCCTCCGCACAGCTTCGCCCCTGAGTGTGAAACTTCGCCGCCACCTGGTCGCCGAGGTCCGGTTCTCCGGCCGATTGACTCGCCGGCCTGGTGGTGTCGGCCGGCCATTTCGCCCGCCCGGTGTCTTTGCTTGTTTCTTCTTTGGCCATCGAT
>CAZOIA010000104.1:0-19730 GCA_964579675.1 uncultured Planctomycetales bacterium
GGAAGAACAGGAACAGGGCGACGGCCGGGGCGAAGGGCAAGGCGAGGGCCAGAGCGAGGGCGACCAGCAGACGACGGCAGCCGATGGCCGCGGCCAGGGCCAAGGGGAAGAACAGGAACAGGGCGACGGCCGGGGCGAAGGGCAAGGCGAGGGCCAGAGCAGCCAATCGGTGCCAGGCGGGGGAGGATCATCGGCAACCGGTGGAGGAGGGCGCGATTCGAGCGTTGTAGCCCCGTCGCCCCCGGAGCAGGCCCCTGCGCGGCCTGATCCGATTCCGCCGGCGTCCACGCCAGCGGCCGTCGGAAGGCAGATCCTGCCACCCGGCCGCGTTGAGCACCTGATGGACGCACTGGACCGCGCGCTGAGAAAGAACCAGGTGCCCCCGGAAATGCTCGACGAGCTTGGCTGGGAGCTTCCCCGCGCCGAGCAATTCGTCGACAACTACGAGCGTACCGTAACCGGCGGCCAGCCACAGGTCGCCCAGACAACCCTTCCTGCGGAGACTGCCGAGGTGGATACGCCGGGCGATGGCAACCGTCGAGTCCTGCGGGCGGACAGCGGTGCCGCCCCCGGCGTCCGCGGTCTGAACGCAACCCACCAGCGGAGCCCCGATGCGACGCATGACCTGATGGAGGTCGGGCGGCAACGCGTCCCGCGGCGCTACCAACCATTGCTGGAGGCCTTCTACAACTCGGTCAGCACGCAACCGGCCGATTAAGGACCTCGGCAAGGAAGTCCGCCTTGTCGATGAGCAGATGAGCAAGAGTGAAGACCATTCAGTTCCTTCCCCCGTCGCAACCGCAGACTTGCGGCTGTTTGCCAGGGATCTGGCGGGCCAGTGGTACGTTGCCCATACCCGCTCGCGGCACGAGAAGATCCTGGCGAAGGAACTGTCACGTATGGGGATATGCAACTATCTCCCCTTAACGCGGCGGGTGACGCGAAGCGTCGCGACACACCGGATTTCTCGCAGCGTGGTTCCCCTTTTCCCGGGATACGTTTTCTTCAACGGCACGGAAGAGCAGCGATACCAAACTCTGACGACCAACCGCGTTGCCAACGTGCTGGACGTGCCTAACCAGGACCAACTCGTGGCGGAACTGCTGCATATTCAACATCTTCTCGAAAACACGCAGGAATTCCTGCTAGCCAACCGGCTCAAGGTGGGCGAGTGGGCGCGGATCATTGCGGGTCCGCTCTGCGGCCTGGAGGGGATCGTCACCAGGTACTCAGGACGCTTGCGACTGGCAATGAACGTCACCATTCTTGGCCAGAGTGTCAGTGTTGAGGTAGACCACGACGTTGTGGAGCGGACCGATCCGCCGGCCTATCTTGGCAAAGGGGCGAGTAGCCTGTAATCCCAGGTGGCCCGGCTGTTGCCGGCCCTTCCCGCGACCGATATCATATGGTACTTGCCGGGGTTACGGCAACGGGACACTAAGTCAGCGTTGGTTTTATCGGGCGTTATGACGGCCGACGGGGACGGAGTGTAAACTGTGCCCGCTACCGCGTGTGGCCGTGGTAAGGCGCGCCTTCCCGTTCCCGCGGGAATCCGCCCGGCACTGCAGTCGGACTGGCCGCCCGATGATGGGGTGAGACGAGAATCGGGATTATGGAGCATGCAGTCGTCACCGGCGCGGCGGGTTTTATTGGTTCACATGTCAGCGAGGCACTGCTCGAAGCGGGATGGCGTGTAACCGGGATCGACTCGTTCGACAACTTCTATGAACCAAGCGTCAAGCGTCGGAACATCACTGCGTGTCTGAAGCATGACCGGTTCGCTCTGGTGGAAGCTGATATTCGCGACGCGGACACGATGGACGGGGTTCTGGGCGAGAGCGTTGACGTCGTCGTTCACTTGGCCGCCCGGGCGGGGGTCAGGCCCTCGATTCAGCAGCCGGTTCTTTATCAGGATGTTAACGTTGGCGGCACATGCATCCTGCTGGAAGCCGCCCGAAAGCACAGCATCAGTCGTTTCATTTTCGCGAGCAGCTCGAGCATCTACGGCAACAACAAGAAGGTACCCTTTGCCGAGTCGGACAAGGTGGATCATCCGATATCGCCGTACGCGGCGACGAAAAAGGCGGGCGAGTTATTGTGTCACGCCTACCACCATCTGTTCGGGACCAGTGTCACCTGCCTGCGGTTCTTCACCGTATACGGGGCTAGGCAGCGTCCGGATCTGGCTATCCACAAGTTCGCCCGGCTCATTGAGTCCGGCTCGCCGATCCCGGTTTTCGGTGACGGGAGTACAATGAGGGACTACACGTACATCGCCGATGTCGTGGCAGGCGTGCTTGCCGCCGTCGAACGATGCGACGGGTATCACATTTACAATCTCGGCAATTCAAAGCCCGTTTCCCTGGGGGATCTCATTGCGGCGATCGAAAACGCACTGGGCAGGAAAGCTTCCCTCAAGCGCCTGCCCAGGCAGCCCGGCGACGTGGACCGGACGTTTGCCGACGTCAGCCTGGCAAGGAAGGAACTAGGCTACGAGCCCGCGACCGAGCTGGAGACCGGGCTCGCACACTTTGTGGGCTGGCTGCGGAGTGAAGGTTGCCGGGCTGTTTGACTCTGTGTCAGAGGCACCGATGAAAGTGAGTCGCCCCATTATCATGATCGGGATGCCGCGCAGCGGCACGACCGCAATCTTCGAAACGCTGGCCCTGCATGAGGACGTTGCCTGGTTCTCGCACCAGTCAGGCTGGTTTCCGCGAATAGGCGTCCCCATGGCAATAGCGGTACGTCTTTGCGGGTTCTCGTGGTGCCGCAGGTTGCAGGAATCCGCCGGAACCAGGCATCACAAGGGGCTGGGGCGCCTGTGGTCCCTCGTCCCTGCCCCCGGCGAGTGCTATCCATTGTGGAAGCGCTGGTGTGGAAACAAGTTCCTGGAGGAATACCTGATTGACGTCACCGCCACGCGGGACGAATGCCGCAGGGTGCAGAAAGCGGTCCACTGGGTTCTTCGATTGCAGGGTAAGTCCCGGTTTGTGGGCAAGATCACAGGTCCGTCGCGCATCGGGTATATCAGAAGCATCTTTCCGGATGCCTTCTTCATCCACATCATCCGGGATGGTCGGGCGGTGGTCAACTCATTGTTGAACGTCAACTTCTGGAAGGCTGGCAGCGGGCTTGATCGGCCGTGGTGGGCCGGGGGCTCACCGGACGGGTGGAAGGAGGAATGGGAGAATTTCGGCCGGTCGCCAATCGCTCTGGCCGCGATCCAATGGCGCACCGTCCTGGAGGTCGCCCAGCGAGAACGAGAGCAACTGGCCCCGGATCATTACTGGGAAATCCGGTACGAGGATTTCGTGGCTGATCCGCGGGATGTGACGGATCGTTTCCTTGCGAAGTGCGGGTTGTCACCCTCCCGGTGCATATCTGAGTACGTCAGCCAGCCCGGGCGATTCCGCAACATGAACTACAAGTACGTTGAGAGGTTCTCCCGGGACGAGATCCACATGATGGATCGAATCATGGGAGATTGGCTCGACCGTTATGGTTATGCCAGAGGCACGCTTTAGCTTTGTCAAGTTCTCACTCCGTGACCAAGATTGTGAACGTCTGCGGGGCACGCCCCAACTTCATGAAGATCGGGCCGCTCATGCGCGCCTATCAGGCGTACGAGCACCTGGACCCAATCCTGGTGCACACCGGCCAGCACTACGACGAGAACATGTCGGACCTGTTCTTCAGGCAGCTCGGGATCCCCGAACCGGACATGAACCTGGAAGTGGGGTCCGCCAGTCACGCGGTGCAGACCGCAGAGATCATGAAGCGGTTTGAGCCGGTCGTCCTCGAGTACGAGCCGGACTGGGTTGTGGTCGTCGGCGACGTCAACAGCACGATCGCTTGTGCCCTGGTGGCCGAGAAGCTCGGCGTCAAGGTCGCCCATGTCGAAGCGGGGCTGCGAAGCTTCGACCGCTCCATGCCCGAGGAGATCAACCGGCTACTGACGGATGCCATCTCGGACCTGCTGTTCGTCAGCGAGCCGAGCGGCCTGGAAAACCTCAAACGCGAAGGTATACCCGGCGATAGGGTGCATTTCGTCGGCAACGTGATGATCGACACGCTCAGGGCGAACCTCGAACGGGCCGAACGATCGACAATCCTCGAAGAATTGAATCTCGAAGCCGGCGCCTACAACGTCGTCACGCTTCACCGCCCCAGCAACGTAGATGATGCCGGAACACTCGGGCGTATCGCCGACGCACTCGAGGTCATCCAACAAGACCTGCCGACGGTTTTCCCGGCGCACCCGCGAACGTGTCACAATCTTACGAGGCTCGGCGCGTTGGGGCGTTTCAAGAGTATGGGACGGTTGCAGATCGTCGAACCGCTGGGTTACCTGGACTTCCTGAAGCTGATGGGCAAGGCCGCCGTAGTACTGACGGACTCGGGGGGAATCCAGGAGGAGACGACGATTCTGGGGGTGTGGTGCCTGACGCTCCGGGAGAATACCGAGCGTCCGGTGACGGTGGCGAACGGGACCAACACGCTGGTCGGGTCGGATCCCGGCAAGATCGTGTCAGCCTACCGGCGGTGTCGCTCCACGCCCCTCACTCATCCGCCGGTACCCGAGAAATGGGATGGCCGGGCGGCGCAGCGCATTACCGACGTGATGGCAAGCCAACGCTGAGGATGCATCGATGCGGCAAGAACTGAAGGCGATCATCATACTGCTGGCGGCGGCGAGCTATGCCCGTGGTGAGCCTTACCCCGCGCGGTGGTTCCTTCTGACCACGAACTTCCTGGTGCAACAGAAGGCGGACCGCGCGCTCGAGTTGGTCGAACAGGCGGCCGGGGCCGGGCTCAACGGCGTCATCCTCGCGGACAGCAAATTCATGACGCTGGAGAAAACCGGCCTTGATACCCGGGACAATTACCGGGGCAACGTTGGGCGCTTTCTCGCGGCCTGCCGCCGACACGGGATCGAGGTCATTCCCTATCTTCGCACGGTTTCGAGGGCGGAGAGCATTCTCTCATACGATGTCAACCTGGCCGCTGGTTATGAGGTTCGTGACGCCGTTTTCGAGGTGCGTGGCGGCGTGGGTCGGCTCGTGCCGGACCCTGCGGTGAAAGTGATCAACGCCGGCTTTGAAGAAACCCAAGAGGATCGTTTCCCCGGATGGCGGTTTCACGACCGGCCCGGGCTCGCGACGGTCGTTGAGCGCGTCGTCAAGCGATCCGGCCGGCAGTCGGCGCGGCTCGAACCGGCGGCGGCCGATCAGCACGGACACTGCCGCTTCTATCAGGGTATCAGGGTTACGCCCCACCGCCGCTACCGCGTGAGCGTATGGCTGCAGACCCATAACCTGGCGCCGGAGAACTGCTTCAACATCTATGTCAAAACCAAGACGCCCACCGGATGGCGAAGCCTGACGTTCGACCATTCTGAGATTCACGGCACCAAGGCTACGCAATCCTGGAAGCAGGCGGCCATCGTGTTCAATTCGATGGAGTTTGACCAGGTTACGATCATGATGGGCTTGTGGAAGGCGCGCAGCGGGCAAGCCTGGCTCGACGACGTTGACATCAGTGAGATCGGACTGGTCAACGTACTGCGGCGTCCCGGATGCCCGCTTACGGTGAAAAGCGTCGATGGCAAAGTGACTTACCTTGAGGGACTGGACTTCATGCGCATCGCCGATCCTCGGCTTGGCCACGCCAGGTGGGCGGGAACCTACGACCGTTATCACGAACCGCCTTCAATCCGCATGTATAGGGATTTGCCGGACGGCGCCAGGCTACTGGCCAGCTTCTATCATCCGATGCTGGTTGATGAGCACCAGGTCGATTGTTGCCTGACCGAGGCGAAGGTGTACGAGATCTTCGATCGCCAGATCCGCCGGCTGGTTCGTTTCCTCGGAACCCGGCGACACTATTTCCTGGGCTTGGATGAACTGCGTACAGGTGGTAGCTGCGCCTTGTGCAAGGCGACCGGGAAGACGCCCGGGCAACTGCTCGGAAACAGCATAAGCCGCCTTGCCGCCATCATTCGCGGAATCCAACCGGGGGCGGAACTGATCGTCTGGCACGACATGTTCGATCCCAACTGTAATGCCCGCGACGACTACTACCTGATGGACGGCACACTTGCGGGCAGTTGGGAAGGACTTGACGACAAGATCATTATCTGCCCCTGGTACTTCGAAAAACGCGAGAAGAGCATGGCGTTCTTTGCGGGGCGCGGCCACCGGCAGATCGTCAGCGCCGACTTCGATCCGGTGAAGGATTCAGCCGCCTATCTCTCTCAGTGGCTGGTGACGATGGAAAGAACACCAGGCGTGATGGGCATGATGTACACCACCTGGCACCATGACTACGGGAATCTGGCGGCCTTCGGGAGGATAATCGGGAGCCACCAGCGCGTCATGAAGCCGAAAACCGCAGACGTGCAATAGCCACAGAAGATAGCGTATGTCCTCGTGCGGATAGCGTTCATTTGCGTCGGCAGCATTCAGGAAGGTTCTCCGGATGCACCAGGGGCCTGTCAGCGCGAGAACCCGAAGGACTGACACTGATGAAGAGAGCGGCAAACCGGACCAGGGCCTTGGTGCGAAGAATCGCGACCGCCCTTGAGGCCGCAAGGATCACGCTCTGGGCGAGATATGAAAGGATACGTCCACCAGAGCTTGACCATGATTTCCGAGCCGGTCTCTGCAGTCAAGAAAGCCCTTTCACCAAGTTGTTGGCAACGAACGGCAACGCAGTAGAGGAAGCTGAAAGAGTTCTCGACCAGCGATTCCGGGTTTTCGGGCTGGAAGTCAACGCGAGCGGGGCCGGATTCTCGTGGCATAAGGACTTCAAAGGCGGCACCGTATATCCGAAGCTGCCTTTTCCGAAAATTCACTCCGTTCCTGACCGGGGGTGTGATCCTGTTATTCCGTGGGAGTTGTCCCGCCTGCAGTTCGTCCCGACGCTCATTCAGGCCCACCATCTTACCGGTGATCCCCGTTATGCGCAGTTCTTCGAAAGGGTTGCCAACGACTGGATCGAGGAAAACCCGTATTTGATCGGGATCCACTGGAGGACGGGGATGGATCCGGCAATTCGAGGCATGAACCTCGCCTTCGGGCTGCTTTGTTTCTATGATCACCTGCGAGACGCGTCTACGCGGTATTCAAAAGTGCTCTGGGCTCACGCGGAACACCTTTACGCAAGGGATTTCCGGCGCCTGAGAAGCCACCGGAATAACCATTTTCTCATATCCGCCGTCGGACTGTTGGCCTTGAGCCTGTGTTTCCGCGGCAAAAGGGCGGCGTTTTTTTTTGATACCTCGATGAAGCATTTAGCCCGTGAAATCGCCAGGCAGTTCAGGCCCGACGGAGGCCACTTTGAATCAGCCGTCCATTATCATCAACTATCGCTGGAGGCGGTCCTCGTGGCGGCATGTTTTCTCTCGGTGAAACGTTTGGCCCATTCGCCCTCGAGCAGGCAATGTTGTTTCTCCAGGGAAGTCCAGGACAGAATCGCCAAATCCGTCATGCTGGTTTCCGACTACATGAACGCTTTCGGCCGGTCTCCGCAGTTCGGGGACAGCGACGACGGGCGGATTCTCATCTTCAAGGATTACTACAGTTGGAAACCGGTCGATCACCGGTTCATTGGAGAACTGAGCACAGTTGCGTTTCCTGAGATAGACCTTCATTCTGACGAGATTATCAACCACGTTTACCGGGACTCCGGCTACGGCTTCTTCAGAAGCGACGCCTACGGCGTCTGTCTGAATGCAAGCCCGGTGGGGGAGGACGGCGGGCACAACCACAACGACAAGGCCAGCTTCGTTCTTCAGGTCGGAGGCAATCCGGTCCTCATTGATTCGGGAACCTACTGCTACTCACCCGATCTCCGGGCGCGATTCGCACACAGACGGACCAGGGCGCACAATGTGGTCATGGTTGACGGCCGGGAGCAGGCGGAGATCAATCCCGCACGGGTCTTCGACCGGCCGGAGGGGACCGAAGCCCGGATTCGCTACGAGATGTGCGGCGCCCTCCCGACTTGGACCATGGAGCACGACGGTTACCGCCGTTTCCAGGAACTTGGGGGGCTCAGAAGAATTGTTCGATGCGCTCCCCGGCGAGTGGATATTGAAGAGCATATTGAAGGGCAAGGGGAGCACACAGTCGAGGTTGTGTTCAATCTTCACCCGCGGATTCGCTGTGATGTTCAGACTGATGAGGTCCGTTGCGTCTTGGAAGACAAGCTACTGTGCCGGCTGGAGATACCGGATGGGTTCCGCGTCCATCGGGAAAGGGCCAGTTATTCATCCGCCTACACGGAAAGAGAGGCGCATGACGTTATCGTGCTCTCCCGTCGTGCGCTTCTGCCGCTGATCATTCGCCATTCCGTTCACGTTTAGTCGCCATTCGATCGTCCCGCCTGTTCAGCATAGGATTGCGGGGCGATTCTGCTTGAGAATCACCTGGAGCGTAGCCCCTGTGAGACAGGAGCGCGCTGTCGGCGAGCAAAACTTCGTGGTTACTGATCCGGAGACCCCCGCGCCAACCGTCAAGAAGGGTTCCAGCCGCTTTCTTGCTAATGTATTGGCTTTGAGCGGCGGCGTCTTCGTCGCCCAGTCGGTGAGAATCCTCTCCGCACCGATCAGATCGCGATTGTTTGAGCCGGACGCCTTCGGCCTGGCTGCGGTGTTCTTTGCCGTGGTCTCGCTGCTCTCGCTAGGTGGCTGCCTGATGTATCAGCTCGTGATAGTGCTTCCGAAGCGCGACGAGGACGCAGCCAACGTCTTTGGACTGTGCTACGTCGTGGTCGCTGCAGTGGGCGCGCTATTGGCGCTGGTCATTGGCATCTGGGGGTCAGCGCTTCTGGAAGTGTTGGGCATGCCTGAGTTGAAGTCATGGAAGTGGCTCATTGTACCGGGCTTCTTCTTTGCGAGCACGGCGCTGCCGCTAAGGTATTGGAACACGCGCCACAAGTTCTTCAAGAGACTAGCGGCTGTTCGCATCGAATCGGCCCTGGTGGTTGCGCTGGTGGCCCTGGGGCTCGGGTTCTCAGGGTTCACCAGCGGTTCCCATTTGATCCTGGCAGGAATCCTGGGCTTGTTTGTCACGACGGGGGTCCTGGGATGGAGTTTCCTCCGGTACGACTTGGCCTTTGTGCTCAAGAACTGTGCGATCGTCGGCATGTGGAGGATGGCCAGCAACTACAAGAAATTCCCACTCATCCTTTTGTGGTCATCCATGGTGATCGAGGCGTCGAAGCGAGTTCCAACCGTGCTGCTCGCCAGTTTTTTCGGAATGGGGGTTACGGGCCTATACTCTCTCGCGCAAGGTTTGATCCATCTTCCCATGGGCCTGTTTTCCGCAGCCATTGCACAAGTGTTCTTCCAACGTGCCGGTGCCATGAGAGCCTCGGGCGGCGATTTGGCCTGGCTTCTGGAAAACGTCAGCAAACGACTTATCACCATAGGGCTGTTACCTGTAGTAATCGTCGGCCTGGCCGGCCCTGACATCTTCAGGCTGGCATTGGGCGAGCGGTGGACGGAGGCTGGATTATACGCGAGCTTGCTGACGTTTGGGCTACTCGGTTCATTCCTGGGTGCAGCCCTGAGCCAGCTGCTTATCGTCCTGGAGTGTCAAGGTATCGCCCTGGTCATGTACGTAGCTGCTCTTGTTGCCCGCGTGGGAGCGCTGGCCCTCGGCGGACTTGTCTTTCGTAACGTCACCTTGACGCTACTTATGTTCAGCCTCGTCGGCCTCCTGCTTGGCATATGTCAGCTTACGATCTGTACGCGCCTGACCAATGCGAACATTGCCGCCATCGCCCGGCATTTCGCACGTCAGGTCTTGTACATCATTCCGAGTGCGGCGATCATCATCGGTACCAGTTGGGTGCTGGGTCTATCGCAGATATACGTGGTCTTGGCTTCGGTATCGGCGGTTATTCCCTACGCCTTGTTGGTCTTGCGGAGCGATGATGAGCTGAAAGGGGCGTTCCTCAAAATCACAGGCAAGATGAACCGGTTAACGCGGAAGGCAGGGCGGTTATTGGCAGTCCGTAGCAGGGGAAACAGCAGTCAGTAACGGGCAGTCAAGCCCGGGAACGGTCAATTCGCCAAAGGGTGTCAGAAGCTGGATGGACGATGGTGACGCGGGAAGTGAGTAAAGGCAGGAAAAGGCTGTTAATCGTTACCACGATTTTCCCTCCGTCGCGCCTAGTAGGTGGTCAACGGCCCGCGCGATTAGCACGGAGTATCCGAGCCTTCGGGTGGGAGCCTTACGTCCTCACTCTGGCATCCCGGTGCCAGCTCATGCCGGATGACAGGCTGGGGAAGGACGCGCTGCCCACAACGCACGTGGAGACGGTGCCGTGTTGGAGCTTGTGGCGTCACTCCACGACGTGGTATCAGGCGCGCTCGAGAACTGGGCGGGCGTTCGCGTGCGCGGCAAGGGCAGCCGCCAAGCTGACGGCACCGTTCCTGCCCGTGGATCATCTATACCCGTGGGCGATTGCGGCGACCCGGGCCGGTGCTTCGCTGGTGCGCAAGCATCGGATTGATCTGATGTGGGCTACAAGTCCATGGTGGTCGTCGCTGTGTCTGGCCCACCGAATATGGAAGAAGACCGGGATAGCCTATGTGCTGGATTTTCGCGACGTGAAACTGGCGGTTGACGTCGAAGGGATGTCGTTTCGTGATCGTCTGAGCCTTAGAATCGAGCGGGCCGCCCTGCGGAAAGCAGCCGGTATTACCTATGTGGCGCCGGCCCAGGCCGAGGCCCTGAGGCGACGGTATCCGTCGGTGGTCAACACACCGCAGGCGCTCACCTACAATTGGTTCGAGGCGGCGGAAGCGGCTGCGTGTCCACCTCGAACGTTCGATCACGCGACCATTTTGCACGGCGGGGGCCTGTACAGGGGCACAAGACGGCTCGACGGGTTCTTGAAAGCTCTGGCCATACTCCGCCGTCCGGGCCCGGCCGGCGCCGGCGACCTCAGGTTTCTGCAGCTCGGTGGGAAGAGTGACCCAACCCATTTGTCACGTGCCGCGGTGGAGCATGGCTTACAGGAAGTGGTCCAGATCGGCAGTCAGCTCCCGCGAGACGAGTTTCTGTCAGCCTGCCGGGGAGCGAAGATCTTACTGCTGGCCGTGGGACACGATACGGCCGTCGTCCAGCATGCGGGTACGATCCCTGCCAAGCTTTACGACTATTTGGCTGCGTGCCGGCCCATCCTGGTCGTGGGACCTCGCAATTGCGAAGCGGCGAGGATGGTAACACGACTCAACCGAGGCCTGGCAGCGGCGGATGACGCCCCGGATGAGATTGCTGATGCGATTGAACGTCTGCTGGAGGGACGCGGAGCCTGCCGAAGCCTGGACTTGTCGCTGGAGGGGGTTCGGGAATACGAGGCATCCCATGCCGTCGCGAGAATGACAGAGTTCTTCGACACGGTGCATGCGAGGGCCTGTACTCAGATGCCCGGGATACATGGATACCGGCCTGAGAAGATGCCCCTGGCATAAGCGGCTCGCGCTGCTCGCACAGGCAATACCCTACCGCCGTGGCGTTCTTCCGATCGTGTCGTCTGTAATGCGGGCCTTCAGATGGATCACGAGAACCGGAGCGAAGCGGCCGCCGCCGTAGGCCCTGGTCCGGCACCCGCGCCGGCGACAGCGTCTTGGGACATCGCGGCCGGCGCAGCGGGTGGGTCGGCAACGCCGGTGACGGCAGAAAGACGCGTTACTAACTGTCAATAGGAGCGACACCTAGTGGACATTGTCAAACCCATCATGATTATCGGTGTGGGGCGAAGTGGTTCGACGATCTTTCACCAGATCCTTGCCGAGCACCCCCAACTCGCCTGGATTTCGGGCCTGTGCAGTCGCTTTCCGGGCAATCCGAGTATCATGCGACGCGTATTGAAGGCCGCCGATTACCCGATCATCGGCGCCACGGTCAGGAAGACCATTTACCCGGGTGAGGCCTATGACCTGTGGGAATACCACTGCAAGGGTTTCAGCGAGCCGTGCCGGGATCTCGGCCCCGATGACGTCTCTCAACCCGTCAAGAAGCGGCTGCACGACTACTTCTCCAGAATACTGACGCCGGAGAGGCATCGTCTGCTCATCAAGATCACGGGATGGGCGCGGATCGGCTTCCTCCGCGAGGTGTTTGACGACGCGAAGTTCATCCACATTCTGAGAGACGGGCGGTCCGTGGCACACTCGCTGATGAACGTGAAGTGGTGGGGCGGGTGGAAAGGCCCTCAGAACTGGCGATGGGGAGAACTGACACCGGCCCAGATGGAAGAGTGGAAGAGGTACGACAAATCCTTTTTCGCGCTGGCCGCTATCGAGTGGAACATCCTGACGGAAGCGGTCCAGAACGCGAAACGCTACGTCCCCAGTGACGACCTGCTCGAAATAAAGTACGAGGATCTCTGCGACGATCCCGTCGGGATGTATCGGAGAGTCGTTGGCTTCTGCGATCTGGACTGGTCGGCGAGCTTTGAGGCGGCCATAAACAATCACACCTTGAGAAACACCAACTGCAAGCGAACCAGGGATCTGACGGCCAGACAACAGCAAATCCTTGACGAGGTGACCCGCAAACAGCGGGAGGTTCTCGGCTACGTCTGAGGGCGGAGTCGGCCGCGGACCGGCGCATATACGACCATCGATCACGACGGAAGCGTGAGCGGCCGCACAACAACAGGACAACGTCCGAAGTGCCGCACCCGTAACCGGGCGCTTTCACGTGAGGATGCTTGTAGAACGTCTGGGGCGAGGACATGTAGGAAACCGCGCTCATGAAACAGAGGAAAATCCGAGTCCTGAACGTCCTGGGCTCGTTTATGATCGGCGGCGCGGAGATGCTGGCATTGTCAGTGCTGAAGCGTCATGACCGGACGCAGTTTGAGTTTGGCGTCTGCGCGTTGAATGACCGCCCGGGGCCGACGCTTGCCGAGCAGTTCGGGGAGCTGGGCATCAAGTGCTACCACCTGGGCCGTCCCCTGCGTAAGTCATGGACGAGTGCCCCGATCCAGTGTGCGCGATCGCTGATGCAGCTTGCGGCAGGGCTTCGGGACATCGGCCGGCGCTTCCGCCCCGACATCGTTCACGCTCATCTCGCATGGCCAGGCATTCTCTCGCGCGTGGTCTTCGGCGGCCGCAACGTGAGGCTGGTGTCCACACTTCACAGTCCTGCCGTGGAGGACGGGCTTGCCCGGCGCCTTGCAGAACGGATCACGACGCATCTGGTCCGGCCGTACGTCGTAGCGTGCTCGGAGACGGTCAGGCAGGCCCATGTCGGCAACGGGATGGTCCCAAGGCAACTCTGCATCACGATCCCCAACGGCGTGGACACCGATCGATTCGATCCCACCCGCGTCGATCCGCCCGCTGATGACTCCTGGATCAGGCATCCCGATGCACTGCGCGTGCTTCAGGTCGGGCGTTTGGGACCGGAAAAAGGGTACGACATCACCATCCAGTCCGTCCGCCTGCTGACCGAACGCGGGGTGAACGTGACGGTATACGCCGCTGGCCGCGGAAGGCTTCAGGACGCTCTGGCTGATCAGGCCCGCCAAGCAGGCGTGGAGGACCGGATGGTGTTTCTCGGTGCCCGTTCGGATGTGAAAGCGCTGCTCAAGGCGGCGGACCTGTTCATCATGCCCTCCCGCTGGGAGGGGGTCAGTATCGCTCTGCTCGAGGCCATGTCTATGGAACTCCCGGTCATCGCCTCGGCCGCCGGCGGAACGAAAGAGGTCATCGAGGACGGTGTGAGCGGGGTGCTCATCCCTGTGGCGACACCGGCCTTGCTTGCCGATAGGATAATGATGCTGGCCAAACAGGCCCCGGAACAGCGCCGCCTCATGGGCCGACGGGCCCGTCAGCGCGTGCTGGAGCATTACTCCCTTCGGCGTCAGGTGGCGAGACTGGAGGACTTCTACCGGGAGTTGGCCGGACGCACGAGTTCCATGACCTGACGGGCGAGGGCCGTGTCAAGCTATCCTCACTACGCCTCCGTTCAATACCCACTGCCGTCCGGGTTCGGGCAGGCCGCCACTCCCGATCCGCTCAACATCGAGCGGCCTTACACCTTGGCTCGCTTTCTGGCGGAGTGCCTGCTCATTTGGTCGGTGGGGGCGCGGGTATTCGGAGAACAACTCGGGTTCTATCAGATCCAGGGACTGGTGGGGGTCAATACGCTTGTGTGCACGATCGTCTGCCTGCTCCTCATGATGTCCGCCAGGGAGAGGATTCCTACCGGAATCTGGTTTCTAGTGGCAATCAACGCCAGCGCGGCCCTGTCCAACTTTATCTTTCACCAAGTGGTCCCGTTCTTTGGCGGGGAAACGGCCTACCGAGCGCTCTTCTTCCCGCTGTTGCACCTGATCATGATCTACGGGGTTGTCCAGAACAAAGGGGCGTACCGCCGCTTTCTGGTGTTCTTGACGATCCTCCTTATGACGGGAACATTCTTGGGCGGGGTGGTAACAGCTGGACGTGTCCACAAGGAGCGACTGCGCCTGGAGGGGTTTCATGGCGCGATCACCAACCCCAACGACCTGGCGTACACGGCGGCCTTTCTTTCGGTCGCATTGCTGTTCTGGAGTCTGGGGTCCAGCCGCACATTGAAGCCTCTCATTTGGCTGCTTACCGGCGCGACCTTTATCGTCCTGCTCAGAACCTTATCGCGGGGGGCGCTGGCGGCATTCACAGGCAGCGTTTTCATCTTCCTCATATGTGTCGCCGGCGGGCGGGGCTTGCGACTCAAGGGAGTGGTGGTCATCGGCCTCGTCGTCCTCAGCGTTGCGATGGGAGGTCACATGATTGCCCAGCAGGTGACGGATGTTCAAGCGAGAATGCAAGTGCACTCGGTTCGAGTGGACAACTTCATCCACGTTTGGGAAGACCTGCCTCCCACGATCATCTCCGGGTATGGGCCAGCGATAAACACTTGCGTGGTGAGCGCAACGAAGGTGATGCCGCACAACACGTTCTTCTGGCTCCACCTGGGTTACGGCGGACCGACGGCCTGGATCGCCCTGGTGTGGCTGTTCGTGCTGCTCGCAAGGGCTCGACGAATGCTTTTCTCGGAAGAAGTGCCGTTCAACCTCAGAATGGAACTCGTGGCCGTCTGGCTGGTCGCGTTCGTCAATTGTATGATGTCAAACAACGGGTTCTTCAGTTTCGGGGCCATTCTTCCCCTGGCACTGGCCGACAAGTACCTGACTCCGTTCTCCAAGAAGGCTATCCGGGCCCGCCAGACCTCCAAGAGTGTACTTCGGCACGGAGCGCGGAGGGTGTACACGTTGCCGCAGATGGAGTATGGATCACTAACAACCCGCGGTGGTTAACGGTCTGTCGGTTACGGGTTACTCTGCGTTCGGATGGCGGCCGAATGAACCGCTTCCTAGAGCCCTTCATGCGGCACGACCACCCCGCCGGCCGGCAGATGAACCTGGGAATCAACTGCCCTGGAGCAAGAACAGATGAGGGGTAATCGGGTGGCGCTGTTCGTGCCTTCGATGCGCGGAGGTGGGGCGGAGCGCGTGATGCTTAATCTGGCCTGCGGTATTCGCGACCAAGGCCTGAGTGTGGACTTGCTCGTTGCCCAGGCAGAGGGGCCCTATCTGTCTGATGTCCCCTCGAGCTTGCGGCTTGTGGATCTTCGGGCACATCGTGTTCTTGCGAGCCTGCCTGCCCTGGTAGGTTACCTGAGGCGGGAGCATCCCCGCGCCCTGCTGTCCGCCATGTGTCATACAAACCTGGTGACGCTCTGGGCCAAGCGCCTTTCCGGCGCGAATACAAGAGTAGTCGTCAGTGTGCACAACACGTGGTCGGTACTGTTGGAGAACACTCGCCGGGTAAGCGCCAGACTGGAACCGTTCCTTATTCGGCGTTTCTTTCCGTGGGCTGATGGGATCGTGGCGGTCTCGGGAGGCGTGGCGGATGACCTGTCCCGCACGACGGGGCTGGCCCGCGATCTGATCGAGGTCATCTTCAATCCGGTGATCACCCCGGAACTGCTGGAACGGGCGAAGGAACCTCTCGGCCATCCCTGGTTCGTTCCCGGAGCGCCCCCCGTGGTGGTTGCCGTCGGGCGGCTCATGGCCCAGAAGGACTATCCGACATTAATCAAGGCTTTCAAGCAGGTTGTGGCGCGACGTCCCGCTCGGCTGGTGATCCTGGGCGAAGGACCGGAGAGGCCCAACCTGGAAGCTCTGGTGCGAGAGCTGGGCCTGACGGAATCTGTTGCCATGCCGGGCTTCGTGGACAACCCTTTCGCCTATATTGCCAGGGCCGCGGTGTTTGTGTTGTCCTCAGCGTATGAAGGTCTTCCCACGGTTCTGATCGAAGCCCTGGCCATCGGAACCCCCATTGTCTCAACCGATTGCCCGAGCGGCCCCCAGGAGATCTTGCAAGGTGGACGTCTCGGGCGCCTGGTTCCCGTGGGTGATTCGACGATGCTGGCGGAGGCCATCACAGAGACACTCGGGCAACCCCACCGGGTCGTGGATCAGGATGTGACTCGCTTGTACAGCTTTGACACGGCTGTAGATAAGTATCTTGGCATCATGCTTGGCCGGCGCAAGGCTGCGTCGGACATCCTGTAGGTCCTCCCGGCCTGGCTCTTACGATATCGCGCTGCGAACGAACCGGCGGACCGGAAAGCGTTCACGGTGCGGATCCTGGCGGAGCTGAGGAAGTCATGCTGAACCCGGAGACTCATTCGCCCCGGCGGCTCCGGGTGTTCCATGTCCTGACCAACCGGGAGATCGGCGGAATCACGAGGATGCTTTCGGTGCTTATCCCGCGTGCTGACGCAGCCCGATTCGACATGAGAGCGGTGAACATGCACGACCGATCGGAAGCTTATCCTCTCTGGGATCGCCGGGGAGTGCGTTACCACCGGCTGCCGGCTCCGGGCAAGTTCCTGTTGGGCAGCGTGCCGGGATTGGCGCGATTCCTGCGCCGGGAGAAGCCTGACGTCATCGAGGTTTACGGCCTGCGAGCAAGCATCATTGCGCGACTGGCGGCGGCCATTGCAGGTGTCCCCGTGGTCTTGACCGGTGTGATCAGCACCGACGACTGGCGGAGGCGGCATCACATCTGGCTCGACCGGCTCACCCGATGGGGCGTGACCCGCTGGGTGGCGAATTCGCACGCCTGCAAGCGCAGCCTGGTCGAAAGGGAAAAGCACCCAGCGGAACGCATCGACGTTATCTACGATGCGATTGACGTGGCGCACTGGACCCGGCGCGGTGATGGGACCCTGCGCCCGGCGCTCCGCAGGCAATGGGGCTGGGACGATGACAGTATCGTCTACGTCACGGTGGCCAATCTCCGTCCACTGAAAGGCGTGCAATTCCTGATCGAGGCCGTTCCCATGGTGCTTGCCGCTCAGCCCCGGGCCCGCTTCCTGCTCGTCGGAACTGACGAGATGGGCGGGCAACTGCAGCATAGATGTGCGTCCCTCGGCATCCAGGATGCGGTCGCCTTCGCCGGTTTCCAGGATAACGTCCGGGATATCTACGAGGCGTCGGACGTGGCAGTACTTCCCTCTCTTCATGAAGGACTTCCGATATGTCTGATAGAAGCGATGAGCATGGAACTGCCAGTGGTGGCGACGGCGGTGAGCGGGACGCCTGAACTGGTCGATGAGGGCAGGACGGGCTTGCTCGTCCCGCCCGGGGACGTGAAGGCGCTCGGCAACGCACTCATCAGGGTTTCCGCCGACCCGGTCCACCAGGAGCGGATGGGGCAGGCCGGGCGGAAGTGCGTCTGTGAAACGTTCGGAATCGAGCGGATGGTCCAAGAGTTGGAGGAGTACTATGAGCGACAGGTGAGGTCGGCCACCAACGGCAAGTGAAGCCGGCCGCTCAGCCTCGCAGCCCGGCAGAAGAGCGAATGTCACCCGATGATCAGAGTTGCGCACATTGTGACCGCATACGTCAGTGCTGTGAGTATCCTTCGGTCCAAGCTCTCAATCCTCGACCGGTACGAGGATTTGGACATTACGGTCATCACGGGGCCGCCACCGGCCGACCTGAAGTTGTCGCCGCCCCCCGTTTGCCATCTGACCGTTCCGATGAGCAGGCACATTCGCCCGCTGGGTGATTGCGCAACCATCTGGGCCCTTTACCGCGTACTTCGCCGCCAGCGTTTTGACATTGTTCATTCCCACACTGCCAAGGCAGGGGTCGTCGCCGCCCTGGCCGCGAAGCTGGCCCGCGTGCCGTTGATACTCCACACGTACCATGGCCTTCCCTTTTACAAAGGTCAGGGCCGTGTGCGGTACTATCGGTACCGCCTCCTCGACCGTATCGCCTGTCGGCTTCGGGACCACGTGTTCAGCCAGAACCGCCGGGACATGGCCGAATGTGTCAGGATGATGGGTTCGGCGGACAAGGTGTCCTACGAAGGCAACGGCATCGACGTTGAGCAAGTCAGAGAAGCTTCCCGCCGGCACATCGGACGGGCCAGGTCTGATTTCCCGCCGGGGGCTCTGCGCCTCTGCATGGTCAGTCGATTGGAACCGGTGAAGCGGGTGAGCGATTTTCTTGGCGCCTGCAGCCTGCTCATGCAGCGGGGGATCGACGTTTCGGCCGTCGTGGCGGGGGAGGGCTGGCTGCAACCTGCGTTGGAGCGGGAGGCGCAGGCCCGGGGCCTGGGCCGCTGCGTACGCCTGCTCGGCTGGACGCCCCGCGCACCGTCACTGATGGCCGCAAGCGACATCGTGGTGTTGACCTCGGAAAAGGAGGGGATCCCGCGGTCCCTGATGGAGGCGATGGCCCTCGGCAAGCCGGTTGTGGCGACCGATGTACCGGGTACCCAAGAGCTCGTCGTTGACGGCGACACCGGGTTTCTCACGCCATTGGGGGATCCCCGGGCGCTGGCAGACAAGATTGAGTTACTGGCCGGTGATCCGGAACTTCGCGGGCGGTTCGCCAGCGCTGCCAAGGTCCGGATCGAGGAACGCTTCAACGACATCAAGATCGCCGCGTTCCTCCGGAGGTTCTACCTGGAGGAGTATCGGCGTCGCGCGGGCCCAGGTGAGATATCCGCGGTTCAATAGACAGCGGTATGCGCGGAGGGATGGCATGGCACAGGCCATACGCGTGCTCCATGTTGTAGGCAACTCGAAATACGGCGGTGGCTCAAGCGTCATATTCTCGCTGGTTTCCATGGCCCGCGAGCACGGCCTCCGGGCAGACGTCCTGACGAACGAACCGACGATGGTTAAGGCCTGCGCTTCCCGGGGCATCGACGTGTTTCATTTTGAGGGCATCGACCGTCCCATCCGCCCCCATAAGGATCTGTGGGCAGCGGTTCGGCTGTCACGGGCGATTCGGGGCAGATATGAAGTCGTGCACACCCACACGAGCAAGGGCGGCGTAGTGGGCCGATTGGCCGCTCATTGGGCTCGGATCCCCGTTGTACTGCATACGGTGCACGGTTTCGCGTTCCATGAGCTGAGCTCAGCACTGGCTACGTGGGCGGGCGCCACGGTGGAGCGGGCGTCGGCGAGATGGTGCGACAAACTTGTCTTCGTCAATACGTCTGACCGGCTGCGTGCCCTGGATCTGAGAATCGGCCGGGAGGATCAACTGGTCACGGTGTACAACGGTGTGCCGTCGACCCAACTTGATGACGGGCGCCGCGTTACCCGCCAGGAACTATCAGGAGAACTCGGATCGAACGAGGACGCTTTCCTCTGCGTTTTCGTGGGGCGCCTGTCGCCGCAGAAAGGCTTGCCGTA
>CAZOIA010000105.1:0-19539 GCA_964579675.1 uncultured Planctomycetales bacterium
TGGGCCGGCTGTTCTTTGAAAGCATGCTCGCGCGGGACTACCCGACCATAATGGCCCTGTCGTTCATAACGGCGTGTCTGGTCCTGCTCGGCACGCTGCTGGCGGACCTGAGTTACGCCCTGGTCGATCCGAGGGTTGCTTATGACTGACGGGTCGGACAGACCGATCAGGCGTCGCGAATCGCAGGCGTATTGGCGGAGCGTCTGGCGTCGGGTCAGACGCAATCGCCGGGGCATGATCGGACTGGGCTTCGTGGCGTTTATGATCGTGCTGGCATATCTGGGTCCGCTGTTGGCCTCGAATCAGCCCATCGTCTGCCGGTATGAGGGGCGATGGTATTTCCCGGCTGCCGTCGAGCTGTTCCAGTCGCGCGGCACCGGGCCCCACTGGATCACCAAAAGCCGCCCGTTCAACTTGCCGCAGTTCATTGCCAAGGACGAGCTGGACCCGAATGATTTCGCCATCTGGCCGATGATCCCCTATCACGAATACGAGCAGACGGCGGACTTCTTCGCCCCGCCCTCGGCCGATCACTGGCTGGGAACCGACGAACTGGGACGGGACATCGCGGCCCGGATGATTCACGGCACCTGTGTCTCGGTCAAGGTCGGGTTCGTCTCGATGGGGATTGCCGCGGTCATTGGCGTGATCGTCGGGGGCCTGGCCGGTTATTGGGGCGGATGGGTTGACATCGTCATCAGCCGGATAATTGAAATCGTCATCTGTTTTCCGGTGTTCTTCCTCATCCTGGCCATCATGGTGTGGCTCGAGCCCAACATCATGAACGTCATGGTCGTCATCGGTCTGACCCGCTGGACCTCGATCGCCCGGTACGCCCGCGGTGAATTCATCCGGATCAAGGGGCAGGATTACGTGACGTCAGCGAGGGCCCTTGGCATCGGTCACGGGCGGATCATGTTCAGGCATATTCTGCCGAACTCGCTGGCTCCGGTGCTGGTCAGCGTGACGTTTGGGATCGCCAGCGCGATCCTGGTTGAGGCCGGCTTGAGCTGGCTCGGCTTCGGCGTGCAGGCGCCGAATCCGTCGTGGGGTAATATCCTGCGCATGGCCTACGATTCACTGCGGGTCGCGCCCTATCTGGTCTATCCGCCCTGTGTGGCGATTTTCCTGGCCGTGCTGGCGTATAATCTGATCGGTGATGCTCTGCGCGACGCGATCGATCCGAGGCTGAAGGAGTAGATGAACCGTTCGGTTGGAGAAGGCATGAGCGCAAACGGAAACCTGATCGAAGTTCGCGACTTGAGGACGCACTTTTACACCGAGGAGGGTGTAGCCCGGGCGGTGGACGGTGTGTCGTGGTCGCTGAAGCGCGGCCGGACGCTGGCCCTGGTGGGCGAGAGCGGGTGCGGCAAGAGCGTGACCGCCCTGTCGATCATGCGGTTGGTGCCCGACCCGCCGGGACGAATCGTCGGCGGGCAGGTGCTCTTCGAGGGCCGGGATCTGCTTGCCGCCAGCGCAAAAGAAATGCGGAGAATCCGTGGCAACCGCATCGCCATGATCTTCCAGGAGCCGATGACCTCGTTGAATCCCGTCTACACGATCGGCGACCAGATCGTCGAGGCCATTGAGCTGCACCAGAGTCTACGCGGCCGCCAGGCGTGGGACCTGGCGACCGAAATGCTCCGGCAGGTGGGTATTCCCGCCCCCAAGCAGCGGGTGAACGAATACCCGCACCAGATGTCGGGCGGAATGCGCCAACGGGTGATGATCGCGATGGCCCTGTCGTGCCACCCGTCGCTGCTGATCGCCGACGAGCCGACCACCGCCCTGGACGTGACCATCCAGGCCCAGATCCTCGACCTGCTCCGCTCGCTGCAGGCCGCCCGCGACATGAGCGTGCTGCTGATCACGCACGACCTGGGCGTGGTCGCGGAGATGGCGGACGAGGTGTGCGTCATGTACGCCAGCCGGCTCGTGGAGCGTGCCGAAGCGAAGGAGCTGTTCGGCAATCCGCTGCATCCCTACACGCAGGGGTTGTTCCGCAGCATTCCCCGGCTCGGGCAGGCCAGGGGACGGTTGGACGTGATCCCCGGCAACGTGCCGAACCCGCTGGAGTTTCCGGCGGGATGCAAGTTTCATCCGCGCTGCCCGCTGGGCTCGGAGGATGCCGCGTGCCAGACTCAGGATCCGGAGCTGAAGGAACTCGAGCCCAGGCACTGGGTGGCGTGCTGGAAGGCGGAGGCCTGAATGTGTGAACGTGAGAAAGGGAAAACGCGGGAAAAGGCACATTCCACCCTGTCGAGAAAGGAGAATGGCCTCCTCCTGCAGGCGTGCCGGCGTCAGAAGACCGACTATACGCCGATCTGGCTCATGCGCCAGGCGGGTCGCTGCCAGCGCGAGTACCGCGAGCTGCGAGACAAGGTCTCGTTCCTTGAGTTGTGCAAGACGCCCGAGTTGGCGGCGGAAGTGACGTTAATGCCGGTGGATCAACTCGGGGTCGATGCCGCCATCATCTTCGCCGACATCCTTGTGATCGTCGAGCCTATGGGTGTGGCCCTAGCGTTCAATGAGGGCCGGGGCCCGTCGATCGGGCGGCCGGTGCGGAGCGGGAAGGACATCGACCGGTTGCGGGACGTGGAACCGGCCGATTCGCTGGGGTTCGTGTTCGAGACGATTGAGATGACGCGGCGGGCCCTGCCGCCCGATATCCCGGTGATCGGCTTCTGCGGCGGCCCGTTCACGGTGGCGAGCTACATGATCGAAGGCGGCACGAGTCGGCATTTCGTGCAGGCCAAGTCGTTGATGTATCGCGATGCCGGTGCGTGGCATGCCCTCATGGAGCGGTTGAGCCTCGTATCCGCGAAGTACCTGAATGGTCAGATCGATGCCGGGGCCCAGGTGGTGCAGGTGTTTGACACCTGGGTCGGTTGTCTGAGTGAAGCCGATTACCGCGAGTTCGTTTTGCCGCACACCAGACGGTTGATAGGCGCGGTCAAGCCGGGCGTGCCGGTGATTCACTTCGGCACTGATACCGCGGTCTTGCTCAAGGCGATGCGGGAAGCGGGCGGGGACGTGATCGGGCTGGACTGGCGGGTGAATCTCGAGGACGCCTGGGCGTCGATGGGATACGACGTCGCGGTCCAGGGCAATCTCGATCCGGCCGTCTTGTTTGCCACGCCGTCGGAGATTCGGCGCCGGGCGAAGATGATTCTCGATCAGGCCGCCGGCCGGGTGGGACATATCTTCAACCTCGGGCACGGGGTGCTTCCCGAGACGCCGCTTGAGAACCTGCTCACGCTCGTGGAAGCCGTCCATGAATACCGGAGCAACCAGTGAGAAACTATGGTCACGTCCCTCCCGATTAGAACCTTACGGCGAGACATGAGCGCGCTTTGCGCGCATGTTCTTCCACAAGGTTCCTCTTTGGTTGCGGACCAGGAAAAGGCGGTCCGCCTTAGGGAAGACCGGTCGGTTTGAGTTTCAACTTGCCGCGGGTGAGTCAGAAGTATGCCGGATCTCGTCGAGAGGAAAGCGAAGCGGATCGCCGTCGTCGGCGGCGGCGTGTCAGGATTGGCGGCCGCCCATCGCGTGGTGGAGCTGGCAGCGGAAACCCGGGCCGCAATCGATGTCTTGGTTCTTGAGGCGCGGGGCCAACTGGGCGGCTCGATCGTCACCCATCATCGCGACGGTTTTGTTGTCGAGGGGGGCCCCGACTCGTTCATCACCCAGAAGCCCTGGGCGCTGGCGCTATGCAAACGGCTCGGACTCACCCGTGAACTCATCCCCACGAACCCGACCTGCCGGCGGGCCTTCGTGGTTCGTAGCGGCGTGCTGCATCCGATTCCGGAGGGCTTCCTGCTCTTGGCGCCGTCGCGCATCCGGCCGTTCGTGACCAGCCGGCTGTTCTCCTGGCGGGGTAAGCTGCGGATGGGGCTGGACCTGGTCCTGCCCGCCCGGGATCACGGCCCGGACGGCGACGAGAGCCTGGCGTCATTCGTGCGTCGGCGGTTTGGCGCCGAAGCGCTCCAGCGCGTCGCTCAGCCCCTGGTGGGCGGCATCTATGCCGCCGATCCGGAGACCCTCAGCCTCCGCGCGACGATGCCGCGGTTCCTCGAAATGGAGGCCAACCACCGCAGTCTCATCCTGGGGATGCGCAAGGGGATGAAGGAGGCCGCTCGTCGTGGCGGCGAGAGCACCGATAGCGGCGCCCGCTACAGTCTGTTCGTCTCGCTGGCGGGCGGGATGTCGAGACTGATCGAGGCACTTGAGTCTCGTCTGCCTGCAGGATCGGTTCGCAGAAACGCGCCGGTTTCGCGCGTCGTGCCCGGGGGCGGCGGCTGGAAGGCCGTGCTGGCTGATGGCGCCGTCGAGTCCGCCGACGGCATCCTGCTGGCGTGTCCCGCGTACGCATCCGCCGACCTGCTGCGAGGGCTGGACCCCGTGCTCGCCGATGAGCTCTCGCCCATCCAGTACACCTCGTCCGCGACCATGTCGCTGGCCTTTCGTCGGGACCAGGTGCCGCATCCCCTGGATGGCTTCGGATTCGTGGTGCCCGCGATCGAGAAGCGATCCCTGATGGCCGTCACCTTCAACAGCGTGAAATTCGCGGGCCGAGCTCCCGAAGGATGGGTGCTCATCCGTGCGTTTCTCGGCGGGGCGATGCACCCGGAAGCGTACGGGCTCGACGATGCTTCGCTGCGTGAGGCGGTGCTGCGCGACCTGCGGGAGTTGATCGGCGTGGCAGGTGCTCCGGCATTCGTTGAGTTGTACCGCTGGCCTTGTTCGATGCCGCAATACCCGGTGGGGCATTTGGACCGGGTCCGCCGGATCGAGGCCCGGGTGGCGAACTGGCCCGCCCTTGCAATGGCCGGCAACGCCTTCGGCGGCGTCGGGATACCGGATTGCGTCCACTCGGGCGAGCGCGCGGCCGAAAAGCTGGTCGCCTCGCTGGCCGAAAACCACGCGAGGGCCGGGCCGGTGGGTACATCCAAGAGGGCGAATGGTCTCGATGAGCGTTGAGGAAACCGTTCATCGCACGTCATTCATCGCCCTCTGGCAAACGGCGGTGGACAGCTCTTCGGTGACCGATCCGTACCACCACCACGACCACCGCGTTATCGTCGATCCGGTAAATGATGCGGTAGACGCCGGCACGAAGCCTGTAGAGGTTGTCGCGACCTCTCAGCTTCTTGCTGATGGGTGGACGAGGGTTGTCCGCGAGTGCGTCGATCTTCTTGCCCACCTGTCTTCGGAACTTCGGCGGAAGGTCGATCAAATCCTCGGCAGCCTTCGGAGTGAACTCGATGGCATACTTCATCGCCCTACAGGCCCAAACGCGCCTTCAGTTCTTCCCAAGGGATGGGCTTCTGTTTGCGTTTCGTCATGTCGGACAGGGCCTCATCGGCAGCGAGGATGTCCACCTGGTCTTCCAGCTTCGAGAGGAATTCATAATCCTCTTGCGAGACCAGGTAGATCACGTCCCCTCCCCGTCGCTCAATACCTACCCGCTCACCAAGGTAGGCAACCCGGTTAAACGTATCGGGGGGGATGCGGGTTTCCGACGCCTTCAGCTTGCTCATGACGAATTCCCTTCGGATTCACACGTGCTCGACAACTCGTACCAATCGTACGACTCGCAAGCCCTGTTGTCAAGCCCTCGGTGAGGCGAGGGGCGGGCGTCCCAGCGAACCATCCCGGTGGGACGGGAACCTGCAGAAAACGTCTAACTGAGCCCCATACGCTGTTGGCCTCGGATCAGGTGACAGCCCGGGTGCCGTGGGTTAGGATGGACGCATCTGGAGGAAGGTCCGATGTCCGAGACAAGGCTTGGCCCGCCGGCGCCGGTCGTGCTTGCGATGCTCGTCTGCGACGCGATCCACCAGGATCCGGCCACGCGGAAGTGCACGATTCTGGGTACGTTTTCGACGATCAGTGCCCGCAAGTTCCCCGTCGTGCATCGGCAATTGGGGGTGCACGTTGCCCTGACCGATGGCCATGGCAAGTCCAGGATCAAGTTGATGCTCGTCGGGGCTGACGAAAAGCAGCCCCCGCTGTTCTCCGGTGAAGGTACCATCGAGTTCGCCGATCCCAGGGTGGTGGCGGAACTGAATTTCAGGCTCAACAACGTGACCTTTCCCCACCCCGGCGAATACCGATTCCAGGTCTACGCCAACGACGAGCTGCTGATGGAGCGTCGATTGCACGTCTTCGCCGTCAGATCACAGAAGCCGCCGGATGCGTGACCGTCCGTTCGCTCAAGGCCGATGCCGGTCCGCCTGGCCGACGCTCACCCACTCTGACCCACCTGTCTGGCCTCCCATGTCCACTGCGCGCCTGCCTGAAGCTATAGAAGCCCGGCTCAGAAGACGGAATCTAACCCACCGGGCTTACACGGCCCGGTCGGAGCCGCTATCCAGGCCAAAGACGTCCCAAGCCCGCAGCGCCTTGGAGTTACGATTGCACACGCAACAGAGTCGGTCAGTCTGAGCACTTCAACGCTGCGACCACGGCCGCGGTCACGCGACCGCGCACTTCGGGCAAGCGGCCGCGGACGCGAACGCCGGCGGCGCGCCGGTGCCCGCCACCACCGAAGCGCCCGGCCACCGCCGCGACGTCAACGTCACGCCCGATCATCTCGGGCGACTTGCTGCGGAAACTGACGCGGATCTCGCCGTCGCCCGGATCGCTGAGCAATACGGATACCGCCACCGGACCGGCCGAGAGCGGTTCGTTGACCAGGTCCTCCGTCTCGGCGCTCGACGCGCCGGTCCGCTTGAACATGTCCTGGGTGAGCGACATCACCGCCACCGCGCCGTTCGCGTGGAACTCCAGCGTCGCGAGCATTTCAGCCATCAGCCGAACCCGCGCCGGCGAATAGGACGCGTACAGCCGCGGATACAACACCTCGGGCCGAACGCCCTTGTCCACCAGGGCCGCCGCCGCCCGGAGCGTCCTCGCATCCGTGTTGGAGAACCGGAACCAGCCGGTGTCCGTCACCAGACCGGTGAACAACGCCTCTGCCACGACCGCATTGATCTTCCAATGTGTCGTTTCGGACCACTCGTACAACATTGCACACGTAGAGGCTGCCGAGGCGTCGATCACATACAGATCGTCCGATCCGTGGCCCGACAGGTCCTCCCCCGTCGCGTGGTGGTCCACCACGACTCTGGTGAGTGAACTGGCCTTCAGGTATTCCGCCACCGGCTCGAGCTGGGCCCAACTGCAGGTATCGAGAATCACCACGCCGTCGAACTGCGCGTCCAAGGCATCAGGCTGGAGCGGCTGCCACCTGGTGAAGCGGCACGCATCGTCGAGAAACCGATAGCGCGGAGGAACATCCTCGTACACGAACGCCGTGGCGGAGCGGCCTGACGATTCGAGTATGCGTTTCATTGCCCCCATCGCGCCCAGGGCGTCGCCGTCCGGGCGGGCGTGGGAGAGGATCATGATCCTCCCCCAGCCTGCCAGCCGCCGCTCCGCCTGTTTGAGCAGATCACGATCCATCGTTCATCCGCCGGTTACACAAGCCCGTTATCAGTGCCTCGAACTCCCGGGCCATTCGCTCCACGGTGAACTCCGCTTTGACCTTGGCCCGGGCCTGCTCGCCTAGTGAGCGGCGCAGGGCGGGCCGGTCGATCAGCTCGATAAGCACCTCCGCCAGGGCGTCGGCGGTCAACGGCTCGACGAACCGACCCGTGACCCCGTCGATCAGGGCCTCGTCCAGCGATCCGATCCGCGGGGCGACAAAAGCCCTGCCCGCCGCCATTGCCTCCAGCATCGCCACGCTCAGGCACTCCTGCCAGGCGCTGGTCAGGCACACGATGTCCAAACCCCGCATGAGCGTGGCGACGTCGTCGCGTTCGCCGAGCATGGTGATAAACGCTCGCTGCGGGTCGCAGGCGGCCACCATCCGCTCGACCCGCGGGCTCTCCGGACCGCCGCCGATGATAACAAACTGGCAACCCGGACGCGCGGTGCGGGTCCTTGCCGCCGCCTGGATGAAAAGGTCGTGCCGCTTGTCCGCCCGCAGGTTGGCAACGATGCCCACCACGATTGTCTCATCGCTTGCGCCCAGGAGTTGCCTCGCCTGCCCCCGGTCGTCCGTGCGTTGGAATGCCCCGTCGCTGATTCCGTTTCGGATCACGTGCAGCCGATCCGCCGGGACTCGTTCCAGAGCGACCAACGCTTCACGGTGCCGCTCGCCCAACGCGACGAACGCATCCACGCAGTCGTAGAGCCGGCGATTGATCCACTCGAAGGTCAGATGTCCGGGCATCGGGAAGATGTGCGACCAGACCATCATCGCCGCGCCGGCCTGACGGGCGGCCAGGGTGGACCAGAACATCCGGTCTCCGCCGTTGCCCACCGCCATCACGCACGCCGGCTGATGCGGCTCGATCAACGTGGACAGCCTGGCCACCACCCGCAGATCCAGCTTGTGTTTGAGCAGGCGGGCATACAGGGGCACCGACCGTTCGGCAAGCTGCTCGGCCCCGACGCCCGGCTCCCTGAGGCACGCGACCACCGGCTCGACCACCGCCGGGTCAAGGGCCAGGGCCAGGCGAACCAGCATCGCCTCCGCCCCACCCCGGGCGAGCGTGTTGGTCACCAGCAGGAGCCGGATGGGTTGATCCGGGTGGTCAGGCGTCATCGTTAGCACCATCACCGAAACAGGTTGCCTGCGCACTCAAGCTGAGCAATTCCCACAAAGACTGTCAATCGGCATAATACCACCAACGGCGGCATCGGGCCGCCCGAGGCAGGAAGCTCCGATTCCAACCGACGGGCAGCGCGCCCCACAGAAAGGACCCGGCCATGCCTGCTCCGTACAACGTGCTGTTCATCTGCACGGGCAACGCCTGCCGATCACAGATGGCCGAGGCCCTGCTCCGCCACATGGGTGGGGACCGGTTCAACGCCCACAGCGCCGGCACCGAGCCCGCCGGGTTCATCCACCCGCTCGTGATCGAGACGATGGAGCGGATGAACGTCCCGATCGAGGGCCAGTACTCAAAGGGCTGGAACGAGTTCGCCCGCGAGCCCCATGACATCATCATCACGCTCTGTGACAACGCGGCCAGTCAGCCCTGCCCCGCGTGGTCCGGCAACCCGGCCACCGCCCACTGGAGCCTGCCCGATCCCTCGTTCTACCCCGGCTCTGAGCATGATCGCCGTGCCGCGGCCGAGGCCATCGCCCGGCGGCTCCAATACTGGATCGGCCAACTCATCACCCTGCCCCTCGACAACCTGACACCCGACCAGCTCAAGAGCGAGCTTCAGCGCATCGGAGAGGTCTGACGGTTTCCCGCCAGTCGGGCGGGCAGCGGAGCGGTACCTCGTTTTTCCGAACCCCGACCGTCAGGGAGGGGATTATCTGCGGATGCGGATGCGCCGGGGCCGCCTTTTTATGGGCGCGCTACGGAGACGGGTTCGCTTCCTTGCGGTCGCGGTTCGGAAACACCTGGGGGGCGGCGCTTTCCGACGAGCCGCCCAGAGTGTCCATGGCCCCGGGAGTCTCCTTAGCGCCTCTGGAATCTCCGACGAGAACGGTTACCATGTCCCGCACAGATCGCTGGATCCAACAGCCTGAACAAGAAAAGAGGAGAACACGATGGCCAACGAAAGTCTTCCGAGTTACCTGGCTTCCGCACAACCGAACCCGTCTGCAAACCGCGGGCCCTGGTATGCGAACACGGCACAGGCGTACGCGGGCATATTCCTGTGGATCGCGTTCTACAACCAACTCGGCAGTCCGCTGAAGCACGGCAACGTCGCGTGGGCCCTTCTCGGCCTGGTGGCAGCCGGCCTGATCAGCTACCTGCTCTTCTACAGGGTGTTCGGGCTGCTCGGCATGAGGACGGGGATGCCGCTTTACGTGGTGGGCAGCTCGACGTTTGGAACCAAGGGCGGATACATATTCCCGGGTATCTTCATGGGCCTGCTGCAGATCGGCTGGTACAGCGTGGCGACTTACTTTGCCACGGACCTGGTGTTGCGAGCGATTGGCCAGACGCCCATTTCGATCTTCGGCCCCGAGGGCAGCCATGGGTTCAGCCTTCTCTTCATCGTCGTCGCCGTAGCCTGGGGTTACCTGTTTGCCACGCTTGGCGCCCTCGGCATTCAATACGTCGCCAAGGTCTCCACCTTTTTCCCGATCGTGCCGCTGGTCATGCTGATCGTGGCCGCCGTAAGCGCGGCTTCGGGCGTGGGCAAGTTCGATACCCCCGCCGAGAGCCCCAGCTCGCTGATTCCGGTGTGCCTGATGATCCAGTTGGTGGTCGGCTTCTTTGCCACGGCAGGGGCGGCCGGCGTGGACTTCTGCACGGCGAACCGCAACGAGAGCGACGTGAACCTGGCGGGACTGACCGGCGTGGCGCTGGCGGTGATCATCGCGGGCGGTCTGGCGGTGCTGACGGTGGCCGGCGCCAACGGCATGAACCCGGACCTCAAGGTATTCACCTTCGCGGGCTCTCTGGAGACCGCCAGCCCGGGTCTGGCCAAGGTCATGTTCCTCCTGTTCGCGATCGGCTCGGTCGCCCCGGCCTGTTTCTGTGCGAGCATCATCGGCAACAGCCTCTCGACGATGATCCCCTCCGTGCCGCGAGTCACGATCACCCTTGCCGGTGCGACGATCGGGATCGTCCTGGCCGCCCTCGGCGTGGCGGGCAACCTCGAGCCGTTCTTCGGTCTGATCGGCGCATCATTCGGCCCGATCTGCGGGGCGATGGTGGCGGACTACCTGTTGTCGGGCAGGAAGTGGCCCGGACCCCGGGCAGGTGTGAGTATCCCGGGCTACGTGGCGTGGGTCACCGGCTTTGCCGTGGGCATCTGCAACAACGACGTGGTCACGAAGCTCCTGGGCGGCGAGGGTCACGAGATCCTGCCCGGGTGGCACCCGACCGCGGTGTACTCGTTCATCGTCGGGTTCATCGTGTATGCCGTGTTGGCCAAAGCCGGCCTCGAGCCCAAGCCGGTGGCACTGCCCGCCGCGGGGGCGGCCCGGGCGGCGGAAGGCTCCGCGTAACCGGCGCACGTCACCACGCCGGATGAGGTCAATCAGGACGCTGATCGGGCATGGTGCATCGGCCCGGAGCCCCGGCAGAGAAGTCCCGTGAGTGCCCGCACCGGGCAGTCAATACCCGGGATTGCTCAGGAAGCAGGGGACCGCCGGGTCAGACGCTCGCTGCTGCCGACCGGATGGATGAACAGGGCGTCCGTTTCCCCGGGCAGGTCCGTGCGACTGTCCGCGACGATGACGATCTGATCGTCGGCCGAGGCGAGACGCCGATCCAGCAGCACCGTATCGAGATCGGCGAGCATCTTCTCCATCCTCCCCGGCTGAGTGCGGCAAATGGGCACGACGCCATAAAGCAGGGCCATCTGCCGACAGATGCGCTCATTCGGTGCCAGGGCAACGATCGGCTGGTCGATCCGGAGCTTGCTGAGAAGTCGAGGGGTCTCGCCGCTCTCGGTCCAGACCGCCACGAGGCACGCTTTCAATTCGCCGGCGACGAGGCCCGCGCCACGGACCACGGCGGTGGCGACGGGCAGCGTGGTCATCTGGTCCGTGCCCAGCTCGTCGCCGTAGCGCGTCCCGAACGATTCGGTGTGCTCGGCAACCCTGCGGATCATCCGAACCGCTTCGAGCGGATATCGCCCCACCGACGTCTCCGCCGACAACATGACGGCGTCAGCGTGATCGAGAATGGCATTGGCAACGTCGCTCACCTCCGCCCGCGTCGGCACGGGGGCGCCCACCATGGACTGGAGCATCTGGGTGGCGATGATCACCGGCGTGCCGGTACGCCGGCAGTGAAGGGCGATCTCCTTCTGGATGATCGGCACCCGCGAGACGTCCATCTCCACGCCGAGATCACCCCGGGCGACCAGGACGACGTCCGACTGCCTTACGATCTCTTCGAGATGCTCGATGGCCTCGGGTTTCTCGATCTTCGCGACGACGTGAATGCTGCTGCCATGCTGATCCAGGATTTGCCGGAGCTCGGCGACGTCCTCCGGCCGGCGGACAAACGACAGGGCAACGAAATCGAGCTGGTTGCGAACCGCCCATTCGAGGTTCGTGCGATCCTTCTCCGTCAGGGCGGGGGCGGATACCTGAGAATCCGGCAGGTTGATTCCCTTGCGGTCACTGACGACACCGCCGACCTCGCACGTGCAGATGAGTTCATTCGCCCGCTTTTCCGTGACCCGCAGCAGGACGTTCCCGTCATCGATCAGGAGTCGATGATCGATCCGGGCATCGTCAACCAGGGCGGGGTAATTGCTGCTGAGGAGCCGCGCCGAACCCTCGATCGGCTTTCGCTGGAAGATGACCTGTTGACCGGGGATGAGCTCGCATCGACCGCCCGCGATCCGACCAACGCGGATCTTGGGACCACACAAATCGCCCATCACTGCGACGATCGTTCCGCGCTCAGCCGCCAGGTCGCGGACGCGCTTCAGCGATGCTTCGTGCCCTTCCAGCGTGCCGTGAGAGAAATTGAGCCTGAAGGCGTTCACCCCGGCGTCGATCATCGCACCGATGCTGGCGGTGTCGTCGCACGCGGGCCCGATCGTGGCAACCAGTTTCGTCCTGATCATGCCCGAGATTCTATTCGCCCGGCTCACGGCCGCAATGCGCCGGTCGGGATGCGGGCGATCTCATCGTAACGCCGCCATATCCTCACCGGCATCTGCACAATCACCCTGCTCGCAGGCCCGCCCGGGCGCTCACGCGGAATCTGCCGCCCCCCCGGCAGCGATCCACGAGACTCCGTTTTCATAAGCGTGCCGAATTGACCAAGCCGGGGGAATCCGTTATAGAAGAGTGCCGGGCGGCGGAATTGCACAGGATGGGACCCGGTTCCGCCGCCCGTATCGGATCTCGGCTCTGGTAATCCGACCACAAACGATGATCATTGATTGTCACACACACGTCTGGGAGTCTGTGGAGCAGTTGGGGCGCGGCACGGGCCTGTGGAACAGCCGGCGCCACGGGCAAGGGTCGCCCAAGGCTGCCACGGGGGACCATCTTGCCGCCACGAAGCCGGTGGACAAGACCTTTGTCCTGGCTTTTAAGAGCCACTACCTGGCCGCCGACATCTCCAACGATTTCGTCGCCAGCTACGTCCGCCAGCACACGGACCGCCTGGTCGGTTTCGCCTCGGTCGATCCCTCCCGTCCCGCCGAGGCCATCCAGGATCTCCGCCGGGCTCGCGATGAGCTGGGGATGCAGGGCGTGACCGTGTGGCCGGCGGCGCAGGATTTCCACCCCGCCTCGACCGCGGCCAAGCAGGTCTATGCCGAAGCCTGCCGGCTCACCATGCCGGTCATGTTTCACACGGACGTCCGGGCCTCGACGACCAGCAAAATGGAGTACGCACGCCCTTACCTCCTGGACGAGGTGGCCCGGGAGTTCCCCGAGTTGAAGATCATCGTCTCTCAGCTCGGTTACCCGTGGGCTGAGGAAACGATCGTTCTGCTGGGCAAGCACGAGAGCGTGTTTGCCGATGTCAGCGGGCTGCTGCGCCACCCCTGGCACGCCTACAACGCGCTAACGTTGGCCTACCAGGCCGGGGTCATGGATCGTCTGCTGTTCGGAAGTAATTTCCCATACACGTCGCCCGCAGCCTGCATCGAGTGGCTCTACAACATCAACCAGTTTTCCCACGGCACCAACCTGCCGACGATTCCGCGGGAGCAGCTCCGGCGAATCGTTGAGCGAGACTCTCTGGAGCTGCTGGGCATCGAGTCGAACAGCATGCCCGCCCCCCGCGAGCCCGACACAACTGTGATCCAGACCGAAGACTGACCGATTCTGTTACCCGGATAATCACAACTTTAAAGACCCGTGGGCTTGAAGCCGGCGCGGCCGTTTCAGCGTGCAGGCGGCTACAATCGCTTCTGAGACACCGCCCGGGCTTCAAGCCAGTGGCTCGTTGTTGGCAATCCTGCGGCCCGTCGTGGGTGCTTCATTGCGCACGGCCGTTTGACGGGGGCTCCGGCTTGCGCGCGCCGTTGATTTGCCGGTCATCCCAGATACACTGTCCGGCATGGGAGCGGCTCGTCCGGCCCGGCCGGTCAATCTCATCTGCGGACTCATCTCCAATGACGCTGACCTGATGGCCCGCGCCGTTCGTATGTTGAGCAAGCAGACCGGCCCAACCGATGAAGTGAGTGAGTTCTGGGCCTTCGACTCCACCGACTATTACGAAGTGGAGATGGGAGGGAACCTGCGCCGGCAATTCGCTTCGTTCGAGCGATTGGTGAACCCGGGCGAGCTGGCCCACATCAAAATTCTCGCCAACGAGCTGGAAGGGCGAATCTGCTACGAATGCGGGCTGCCGGAGACGCAGCGCCGCGTTAATATCGACCCCGGGTACATCTCGCTCAGCAAACTGGTGCTGGCGACGACCAAGGAGCACTCACATCGGGTCTATCTTCGCGACGGGATCTATGCCGAAAGCACCCTGCATTACGAGGGCGGGAAGTGGGCTGCGTGGCCGTGGACCTACCCGGATTATGCCGACACGCGGTATCATGCGTTCTTCGAACGGGTGCGAGAGCGGTACAAGGCGAAGCTGAGTTCGTGCTCTGACCAACAGGCCGTGTCAAAGGGGCGTCGTTGGTGATTCCGGGACCGGTCATCGCAACAGGTGTCGTCGCGTTAACCGTCTCGCTGATCATCAGCGCGACGCTGACCCCGATCGTGCGCCGATGGGCGCTGCAGCGGGACTTCGTCGATCGCCCCGTCGGCCCGGGCACCCACAAGACGCACAAGCGACCGATACCGTTCGGCGGGGGCATCGCCATAACCGTCGCGGCGTTGTTTCCGATAGCGGCCGCGTTGCTGGCGGCCAGAGTGCTGCACCCCGTAGGGGCGGATCGGCTCGGCGCCTTGACCGCCTGGGCGCCGGCTTGGCCCGACTGGATCGGAGGCGTCGTCCAGAAGATGCCCGAGGCCCTGGCCGTCATTGCCGGCGCCCTGGTCATGCACCTGCTCGGTATCGTGGACGACCATCGTCCACTGTCGCCGATCCTCAAGCTGGTCGTTCAACTGGGCGTCGCCTTGATACTGACGGGGTGGTTCGGCATTCGCTCGGCCGAGGCCCTGGGCCCGGCCGCGGCGGTCATCCTGACGACGCTCTGGATCGTAGCCCTGACCAACGCGTTCAATTTCATGGACAACATGGACGGCCTCTCGGCGGGCGTTGCCGGCCTGACGGCGATTGTCCTGGCGATCTCCGCCTTGCTCGCCGGCCAGGTGTTCGTCCCCTGCATGCTGCTGATCGTGGCCGGCGCCGCGATCGGTTTCCTGATCCACAACTTCCCGCCCGCGTCAATCTTCATGGGCGATGCCGGCAGCCTGGTCATCGGCTACCTGCTGGCTGTGTGTACCGTCCTGACGACCTTTTACGATCCCCAGGCCGGTCGGACACCGTTCGGGGTGCTCGTTCCGCTGGTGGTGTTTGCCGTCCCGTTGTACGACATGGCCAGCGTGGTCATACATCGGTTTCGCCAGGGGGTGAGCCTGTTTCGCAGCGATCGGCGGCACTTCTCACACCGGCTGATCCGTCGGGGGATGAGCCCGACGATGGCCGTCCTGACGATCTACCTGGCGACGATGGCCACCGCCCTGCCGGCGATCCTGCTGCCGCTGCACGGCTGGCCGGCGGCGATCCTGATCTTCGGACAGTGCGTTTGCGTGGTCGCCATTATCGCCGTCCTAGAAGCAAGCGATGGCTCCTAGATTGACTTCGTCCAAGGCCGACCCGGTTCCGGTTGCGCCGATCCGCGACCGCCTCGCTCGAGCGCTGGAAACCGGCGCGCTCTTTATCCTCCTGATAGTCGTCGCGATGCGCCCGCTACTGTCCGAAACCTCCGAGTCGGTCCAGGAGCCCATCGCCCGGATCACGGACACCGGCGACTCGGCGACCCCCGCAACCACCGCCTGGTTTGATCTGGCGATCTGGCTGGCGGCACTGGCGGCCACGGTATCGGCGGCCCTTCGGCAAACGCGCTGGCGGTGGACAGGGGTGGAGATCGGCTGGGTGATCCTAGTGCTGGCGGCGGTCGTCTCCACCACCGTAGCCGGCAACAAACGCCTGGCCGCCAATGCTTCCTGCGACTGGCTGACCACGATTGTCATGCTGGCCGTGCTGGCCAATCTCCTGCGGGACCGGCTTCGGGTCGGCCTGCTGCTGGCGGTGATCACTGCGTCGGGGCTGGCCTCGGCGGCAAAATGCACGATGCAAATCGGCGTGGAGTTTGCCGAAACCCGCCAGTGGTACGACCAGAACAAGACCGCGATCTGGCGCAGGCAGGGAATCTCGCTGGACGATCCGCAGGCTGACCTGTCCACGGTCGAGTTGTTCGAACGGCGGCTGGACGCCCGCGAAGCGACGGGCTTCTTCCCCCACAGTAACGCCCAGGGCGCCTGGCTCGCTCTGGCGGGGTTTGCCGCCTTGGCCGTGGCTTCTCTGACCAGGCGATTCCGCTCGCGTCGGGTCGTGTTTGCGATCCTCGCGTTGGCTCTGTTCGGCAGTATCCTGACCAGCGGCGGCCGCGGGGCGATGGTGGCGGCAGCAATGGGGATCGGTCTGTACTTGCTGCTCGCCCTCGTGCGTCGGGCGATCCGCCAACACTGGCGAGCGGTGCTGGTGGGGGCGTGGCTGGTTGTGCTGGCGGCGGGGGCGGCAACGCTGGCGATCGGTTCGGCTCGCGGCGGATTGCCCGGCGACTCGCTCCGGTTCCGCTGGAACTACTGGCAGGTCACGCGGGGGATCATTGCCGATCATTTCTGGACCGGCGTGGGAGCCCTCAACTTCGACCGGGCGTACATGGCCCACAAACCGATCGAGTATCCCGAGGAGATCAAGCATCCGCACAACTTCGCCATGGCGATCCTTTCGCAGTGGGGGATCATCGGCGGCGTGGGTCTTGTCCTGGTGCTGGCGGGGGCCTCGATCGTGCTTGCCCGCACCTTGGGGCGCCAGCGCAGTGAAGATGCACCCGAGCCGGTGTCCGAGCAGTCAACTCGCGTTGCCGCCCGGAGGTGGATCGTGGCCCTGGTCGCGGGGTTCGTTTTCCTTCGGCTGTGGACGTCCCCGGGATCGCTGCACGGTGACGCGGGACTGGCCATGATGGTGTTCGACCTCGGCTTGTACGGCCTGGTATGGTCGGTCACCCTGGCGGCAGCGGCATGGCTCGCCAGGGATGGCACCGCCGGCGACGATGATCGCTATCGACTCGCCTGCCTGTGCGGCGCGGTGGCGTTTCTCCTGCACAACACGATCGATTTCGCGTTGTTCTTCCCGGGCGCGCTGACGCCTTTCATGGCGCTATCGGCGGTATTTCTGGCCCGCGGCCGCGGTGCCGGATCGGCTGAGCCGCGGCCACTTCAATGCATCGCGCCGGTAGCGGTGTCCGCCGCCGGGGTCATCTGTCTCCTCTGGGCCGTCCTCGTTCCCGTCACCCGGTCATCACGTCTGCTCGCGCTCGCGTGTGAATCGCTTCCAGACGCCGCCGAGCGGCACTACCTTACCGCTGCGGCCGCCGATTCGATCGATCCCGCACCGCTGGTCAAGTTGGCTCAGCACCGGGCACAATGGGACGACCTCGACAGCCTGACGATGGCACTCGGCGCCGTGGACGGCGCGATCCGTCGCGACCCCGCCAGGATCAGGCTGCATCGGATGCGATCGCAACTGCTACTCAAGCGCTTCGACATCAGTGGGGCGGAGGCGGATCTGCGTGAAGCGATCGCCGCGGCCGAGACCGTGCTGGAACTCTATCCCAACTCGCCTCAGCACCACGTTGCACTGGCCGAATTGCTCGCACGCGCGGCATCGGCCTTCGACTCAACCGAATGTGCAACGCGGGCCCGCCAACACTACCTCCGGGCCCTCGACCTTGACTCCGCCCGCCCGGTGAGCGAAGTCCGTCGCTGGTCCGCCGCCCGGCGGCAATGGGTCCAGCAGCAGTTGAACATGCTGCAATCGCCTGCGGTCAACAGGCCCGCCGCGACCACTACTGCAGCCGGCAAGTGACGCGGCACCCGCGCGTTGTCCTTATTGACCTTGCCGCAAGCGGTTTGGCCGGTGCTGACGGTTGCTCGACACGACGCCGACCCGGCTCACCGACTGTGATACCGCGATCCGCTGCAACCGTTGCTGTCTCAAGATGTATATACAAGTAGCCTCCGGTCATTGACTAATCGACGTCTCAGCGGGCAGCGGGATGCGTAGACCTTCCAGCACATCGTGCGACCAGGAATTACTGGTACTCCTGACGCGGGGGCTGGAGGCAGAGGCGTCGGATCTTCACCTGGCCGCGGGTTACCCGCCCACGTTGCGGATTCATGGTCAACTGCATCCCTGCGGCGAGGTCCCGCTCACCGGCGACCGGACGGCCCGCATGATCGCCAGCGCCATGCCTGCCGAGTTCCACTCCAGGCTCGGCCGCCGGAAGGATTTCGATTTCTCTCTCTCGATCGAGAGCGGAGATGGCATCGCCCGATTCCGCGCCAATGTGTTCTTCAATCAGGGGTCGATGGGCGCCTGCTTTCGTTTCATTCCCGGGGCCATCCCGTCGTTTGAATGGATGGGCATTCCGATAGACCTGGCCCGGCGGATCGCCGACTTGCCGGGTGGGCTCGTGCTGATTACCGGAGTGACCGGTTCGGGAAAGACGACCACGCTGGCCGGCCTGGTGGAGCTCATGAACCAGAGCGGCCAGCGCCGAATCGTCACGATCGAAGAACCCATAGAATACGTATTTGAACCCTCCGCTCATTCGCTCATTACCCAACGCGAGGTTGGCATTGACGTCGATAGTTTCGCCGACGGGTTGAAGTTCAGCCTTCGACAGGATCCCGACGTGATCCTGTGCGGCGAAATCCGCGACATCGACACGGCGCGAATGGCGGTCAGTGCCGCCGAAACCGGCCACCTCGTCATGTCAACCGTCCACACTCAGGATGCCAAGGGGGCCATTACCCGGTTGGTTGACATCTTTCCCGTCGATCAACAGCAGGACATCCGCGGGCAGCTCGCACTTTCGCTTCGTTTCGTTGTCAGCCAACTCCTCCTGCCCAATGTCGATCCGACGTACAAACGCGTCCTCGCCATGGAAACGCTCGTGGTGAACGACGCGGTCCGGGCAGCGATCCGCCACAACAAGATCGAGTCCATCGACTCGCAGATTCAGACCGGCAAGAAGCTGGGTATGCAGACCCTGGACGACAGCCTGAGCAGTCTGGTGCGCGCCCGCAGAATCAGGCCTGATACGGCCCGTCGCTTCGCCAAGAACCCGGAGGCTATCCGTGCGGTCGGCTTCTCCGAGACGGGAGACAACAACCTCAGGTCCCTGGGATCACAGGGCTGAGCTCTATAAGTCCACGACCCCATTGGACGGGTCCGGCATTCCTGCAGTCGATGAAAGCCCCGGACACGCCGTACGTGCTCAGCGTGGATGAGGACTCGCAGCCGGGCCGGTGTGCCACTGCTCTCGCACGTGTTTAACGTAAGCGCCCTACAGACCCCATCTGGTTAGCCGGCCTCGGATTTGCCATGATTC
>CAZOIA010000106.1:0-19351 GCA_964579675.1 uncultured Planctomycetales bacterium
TGACAGTTCCGGCGGGGACCTTCGGGCGGAGAAGGGGACGGCACCTCGCTTTTCCCAACCCCGACCGTCAGGGAGGGGAGTATCTGCAGATGCGCCAGGGCCGCTTCCTTACGGGCTCGCTGCGGAGAGGGGGTCCGCTTCCTTACGGTCGCGGTTCGGAAACACCCGGGGGCGGCGCCTTCCAACAAGCCGCCCAAAGTGTCATGCGCCCCACCGCAGGCTGCACATCTCCCACCGGTTCCAAAGTGCCGGCTCTTCGGGTATACTGGGTCCGGCGAGAAGGGCAACCCACGCAGCAATCCCTGGTCTGGGCCTTCCTCCCCGGGCGGACAAGCGGGCGGCCAACCCAATACTGTACGCCCACGTGCCTTGTCCCTTCGCTCGGACTGGCGGCTCGCGTAGGCTCTGACGCTCGCTCAACACGTATTGATGCCGGGGTGATGCCATAAGCACCGATTTGGGAGCCAAGGATGTCTGAGTCACTCGCTGAAGGGACGCTGGAGCTGAACGAGAGGGGGCACGGTTTTCTGCGGTCGGCCAAGCGCAAGTATGCCGTGCATCCGACAGATCCGCATGTCTCCGTGGATCTGATCCGGCGGTTTTCGCTGCGCGGGGGGGAGACGTTGAGCGGATCGGCTCGCGGTGCCAACGGGCGGCGCCAGGGCCCGCACCGCCAGCGCTCCCTGGCCACGATCGAATCGATCAATGGGCTGGCTGCCGACGCGTATCCGGGCCTCAGCCCGTTCAACGAGCTCACCGTCATCGACCCGACCAAGAGACTGCGGTTTGAGACGCCGGGCGGCCCCATGTCCATGCGGGTGGTGGACTTGATGACCCCCATCGGCCAGGGGCAGCGCGGGCTCATCGCCGCTCCCCCACGCACCGGCAAGACCATCCTGCTTCAGCAGATGGCCGCCGGGCTCGCCGCCAATCATCCGGAAGTCTATATGATGGTCCTGCTGGTCGACGAGCGGCCGGAAGAGGTCACCGAGATGCAGCGGAGCGTCCACGGCGAGGTCGTTGCCTCGAGCAACGATCAGAGTGTTGCAAGCCACCTTCGGATCGCCCGGCTCATGATCGAGAAGGCCAAGCGAATGGTCGAGACCGGGCAACACCTGCTCATCCTGCTCGATTCGCTCACCCGCCTCGGCCGGGCCTTCAATGCCGCCACCAGATCCTCCGGCCGAACCATGAGCGGCGGGGTGGACATCCGGGCCCTGGCCGAGCCCAAGGCCATCTTCGGCGCCGCCCGAAATATCGAGAACGGCGGATCGCTGACCATCATGGCGTCCGCGCTGATCGAGACCGGAAGCCGAATGGATGAGCTCATCTTCAACGAGTTCAAGGGAACGGGCAACATGGAGATCATGCTCACCCGCGAATTGGTCAACCTGCGCCTCTGGCCGGCCATGGACCTCAACCAGTCGGGAACCCGCAAGGAGGAGTTGCTCCTGGGCCCGGAAGCGGTCGAGAAAATCCACCGGCTCCGGCGTCAGATCAGCTCGATGCCCACCGCCAAGGCGATGCAAACCCTGCTCGAATCGCTCGCCAAGTACCCGAGCAACCAGCAGTTCCTCAACAGCCTCGCCAAATGACCCATGCTGAATGATCAGTGCTGGATGGTGAGGTCTGTTAGCTGTTTAGCCCTGCTCTCACCGCTACGGTATGTCCTTGAGTGCTATAGAACACATGGACGTAACGAGGTATCCTAGAGGGTGTGCTTTTCGCTCTTTGGGGCTGTCACGTTGCCGGGCGACGATGGCGTGATTCGGCTTTCGGTTCACCCGGCTTGACAGCAGAAGCGGGGGTGTCTTAAGTGAACCTCTTACAAGGCTATGGTATTCTGACCGTCCTCTCTCCCAAGGAGGTCATCATTGATGAGCCGGAAGACGACTGAGAACAGCTTCGATTGCATCGCCTTCAAACGTCGCGTGCAGGCCGAGATCTACAAGGAGATCAAAGACCTCTCCCCTGAGGAGGAAATTGCCTACTACCGGCGTTGTGTCGAGACCGGCCCGTTCGCTGAACTGTGGCGCAGCGCCCAGCGGGCCGAGACTCAGAGAAGGGGCTGAAGGAGTCCTCGGGATCAATCGGCGGTTGCGGCGCGATTTCACGCGTGCCGTTCAAACTAGCTGCGTCCCCGTTTCAAGAATCCGGCGATCACGTTCATTTCAACCCAGATGGTAAAGGCAGGTCATCGACCTGCCCTACCCGGCTGAACAGCTCGCTCAGCGAAACCTACCGACGCCGGGAACGTTACGCGTGAGGATCAGCGGGAACGCGCCACCGCGCCCGCTGTAGCCTCAATTCGCTGATTCGACAATCCTATTCCTCGGCGTTTTGATCTCCCAAGGCGTCTATTTTTTTCTCAAGGTGTTGCGCCTTTTCCTTGAGGAGATAGATGTACTCCATGAAGTAGTCGAGGAGGTCCAACATGAGTTCAGAAACATGCTGATCCGGTTCCTTCTCTAAGTCAAAATGAGCCCCGAGGTTGCCGCCTTTGCGCAGACTGTCGGCTAGGACAATGAGAGGCTCTGCCAAATTCACCTTCTCGGGCAGCTTCCTCAATTGGTCGAACAGACTCCCTCTTCTGTCCTCTTCGGCAAGGAGCGTATGAACAAGGCCCTCAAGAGTTTTCCTGCATGCGGTTGCACACGCATCCCAGAGCGCGGCATTGTAAGCATTGAATGCGGACTGATAGACCCTGGCTAGGGCAGGTTCATCGAGTTTGTCCGGCGTGACGATGGGTTTTCTGGTTATCCTTGGTGTTGGATGGATGCCCAAGTACTGACAGCCGCGCTGAGATGTGTCGCTCCCGTTACCCGGATCGACAATCCAGAAGCGGGAGATTTCATGACAAGCTGGGCATTTCGCTTCGGCGGCGATTGTGTTTCTGTGTTGGTCATACTGCTGCCGTTGAAACGCAAGATTCGTCAAACGGCCGCAGTGTGGGCAGAACGTGTCGACGCTTTGCGGACACCACTTGTTTTGAACGTTAACCCATTGTGGAACCGAACTAAGCGGTAGACTGTGCATTCCGTTGTCCTCCCTTGTTTAATCCTATGTCGAATGTCACGCATGAGGCGCGAGGTGTGGCGCGCCCGCGCGCCATACCTCGTCGCCCTCAACGCGATTGTTGCCTGCTTTCTTCCTCAGTCGCGTAGGGCAGGTGATTCACCCGCCTTCGCCGGCACCTTCGTACCGCGAGCACGTTCATTTCAAGCCACATGGTGAAGGCAGGTCGCCGACCTGCCCTACCTCCTCTGCCCTGCCTGCTCGACCCAGGACGATTTCATCTGACTTCTCTTCTTCGTGGCCTTTGTGTCTTCGTGGTGAACCCATTCATGAGCAACCCACATTAGGCCGGTAGTCTCCAGGGCGGGCGGTATTCGTATGACAAGAGCTTGTTCGCTTCGGGGTCGTTGGTGACGCGTTCGCTCTCGGGGTCCCAGGTCAGGTAACGTTTTCGGTCGAAGGCAATGTTGGCCAGCAGTGTCGTCGAGGTGGAGCGGTGTCCGACCTCGACGGGAGCGCGGCACGGTTTGCGGGTCTTGACCCCGTCGAGGAAGTTGCGGGCGTGGTCGGCATCGCTGACCCGCCCCTTTTCGCTGAACCGCTCGCAGCCGGGCTCCGTGGCGCGATCCTGGCGGCTGTCCTCCTCGCACCGCAGCGGGCTCCGTGCCGCCAGCGGCTCGACGCGCACGGCACAGGGGACGATTTCGATCGAGCCGCCGCTCATATATAAGGTACCTTTTGTGCCTCTGAACTCGATATTGCTCGGCCTGGCGTTGCCCTGGGCTCCGTTCGCGTTGAACTGCGAGAACGTCACCAGGGTGCGGTTGGGGTATTCCCAGATCGCTTCCATCGTGTCGGGGACCTGGCGGTTGTCCTCGACCGCATAGCGTCCTCCGGTTGCCAGCACGCCGATCGGGGCGTCCTGGTCGATCGCCCATTGGATCACGTCCAGGAAGTGGGTGCCGAAGTTCGTCACCTGCCCCCCCGAGTAGTCGCGGAACCACCTGAACTTGTAGTGACAGCGGTTCGGGTTGTAGGGCACCTCCGGGGCGGGCCCAAGCCACATGTTCCAATCCAACCCCGGCGGCGGGTCACAGTCATCGGGCTTGCCGATGCCCATCGGCCACTCGTTCCTGATGAAGTTGCACCGGCACACCGTGACCGTGCCGATGGCGCCGCTGCGAATCAGTTGCACCGCCTTCATGCACATCGGCGACGATCGCCGCTGAACACCCACTTGGGTGATCCGGTTGTAGCGCCCGGCCGCGTCCACCATCTTTCGGCCCTCGGCGATCACCAGGGAGAGGGGCTTCTCGACGTACACGTCCTTGCCGGCTGCACAAGCGTCGATGAACTGCAGCGCATGCCAGTGGTCGGGCGTGGCGATCACCACCGCGTCGATGTCTTTGCGGGCCAGCAGGCCGCGGTAATCCCTGGTGATGAACGGGCTGCCGCCCACCTTTCGCGCGGCGAATTCGATATACGGTTCGTAGACGTCGCAGATGCCGGCGATCTCGGCATCGGGGTGCACTTTGAACGCATCGATCAACTGATCGCCCCGGTTACCCACGCCGATGAACCCGAGCCGGACCCGTTCGTTCGCGCCAAAGGCCCCGAGCGCCGACCGCTTCGCCGCCGCCACCGCCCCGGCTGCCACCAGCCCTGCGGAGAACGCCCGACGTGTGATTCCTCCGTCCATGTCTGTCTCACCTCGACTTTCGCGAAGGTCAACCATCCAATGCCCAGGAATCAGGGATCGTAAGGCCTGGCTCGTTGCCGGGCAAGGCCGGCGCGCCTTCAACGGCGGACGCGTGCCAGCGCCGGCTGTTTACCAACACCACGCCAGCTTGGCCCGTTCGACGCTATGCTACGCTGTGACAGACGGATAAGGGCGTGATCCTTGACCGTATGCGGCTGTGAATTATCCGATCGTGCCCCCGAGGCGGGTCCCCGTAAAAGGGCGTGCGGCACCCCGTACATATTGGCGCGGTCAAGGGTGCCGCAGCGAGTGGAAGACTATTTGGTTGGCCCAGGTCAACGGCGACCTACCTTTATCAGATCGGCGTGACCGGACCATCACATTATATGCTTCTTCGGCCTCTCAAGTCCATCTTTGCAGGGCTTCTGCCGTTGTAAATGCCATCCTCAGCGAGAAATCTGTTCCACCGAGTCGATCGAGCTTTCGCGAACCACGTCAGGGCTCGTCCACGTGCCCCGGCATCGCTGGCCCCGCCCGTTCTGCGCCAAAACCCAGCACGAGTAACGCGATCCGCGCCCCACGACCGTCCCCGGCTACCCGAAAGTGAGGCAATTCTCGGACCAACGCACAAGTCAGGACGGACCATCAATCCTAAGTATCTTCTTATCAACGGTTTAGCGCTTTCCTCAGGCAATTGCTGAGCTGGACCGCAATGATGACGCGACGCGACATTTCACAGGCTCCGGGAGCCCCTAACCCCATACGCAGCAGAATGTTACGTGGTTCCGGCGGATGTTGATTCCCTGCCTCAGCGATTGCGCCGAGATTCCCCTGGTCCATCCCACCGGGCCATGGATCCCAAGCGACCCGGGACGTTGACCGGAGCCACGAACCTGAGCCGAAATGCCAACCTCGGCCGTTCTGATTACCGGCCTCAATCGGCTTCGCGGGCACGCCCGGGCCGGTCATCCGGGCCTGGAGGCACTGCCAAGGCGTGGCTGAACGTGCTCACCCGGAGTTGGCCAGGGTTCGAGCCGGCCAGCGAGTGCTCCGCCGGGAACCGGCCCAGGTGGGCGAGCTCAGGCCCGCGGAACCACCCCCTCGGGCGGCCCGACGGGTAGCTCTGGAAGGGGCCGGCGATTGCGGGCGATCCGCTTCTGTGTTCTGGAGTTGAAATCCAACCGATATGGCGTACACTAACGGGGTTGCGGATTGATGGCGGGACCCCCACACCATCGAGGAGCTGGCGATGAAAGAGGGTATCCATCCCAAATACGTGGAATGCACGGTGACCTGTGGTTGCGGGAACACGTTCCAGACGCGGTCTACCAAGCCGGAGCTGAAGGTGGGAATCTGCTCCAACTGTCACCCGTTCTTCACGGGTCAGCAGAAGTTCGTTGACAGCGCCGGGCGGGTAGAGCGGTTCACGAAGAAGTACGGCGGGGATTACTTCTCCAAGGCGACGAAGCCCGGCAAGAAGAGCTCCAGAGCCTAGCGCCGTTACCGGCGGCGGCAGTCTCGTCCCAAGCGGGAGCCGGACCCGCCGCGGTCGCCCACCTTCATGCAGGACAGGGCCAGCAGCGTCAGCAATGCCGTCCCCGCCGCGCCCGACCCACATGCCACGCTCAAACCGGCCGGCGGGTCCTCGCGAAAGCCCGCGACCTCCTCCCCGTCAGCGTCAAGAGGGTCCGCGTTGTCCAGGCAGTCCGCCGTGCCATTGCCGTCGCTGTCGATATCCGGCACGCCGCAACCGCAGATGCCCGGTGACGTCTTGTCAGCATCATTGGGGCAGCCGTCGGAGGCATCGGGAGCGCCGTCGTCATCATCATCTGAATCGCACTCATTGCCCTGGCCGTCGCCGTCCGTGTCGGCCTGATCGGCGTTGAGAACGAGCGGGCAGTTGTCCGCGGAATCCCCGACCCCGTCCCCGTCCGTGTCCTCATCAAGGGCAACAATCACCTTCGAGCAGAAGTCATACAGGTCGACGTGCTCCGGGTAGTCGGCGTCGCACTGCTGACTCTCGTCACGGACCTGTGCCACCCAGGACCCGCCCATTGACGCGTAGAATTCCTGGAGGAACTCGTCCCATTGCGTCACACCCGGCAGGAGAATCACCGACTCGTTGTAGTTGTAGGAGAACTCGTCAAAGGTCTGCGGGAAGTAGATGGCCAGGCCGTAGGTTGCCGCTGCAGGAGGCCGGTGTCTCTCGTGAATGACGGCCGACTCGATCGCCGTCATCACGTTTCCCGCCGCGTCCATGCACTCGGCGTTTCCGCCGTTCCAGTTCTCCCGCAGCGTTTCGCCCAACGAGGCGACCTGATCAGCCAGAGGCTCGATCCGGCTGAGGTCGATCGCCGAAAGCGCATACAGCTCGTCGGGGTCCTCGAAACTAAGATGCTCAATGGACTCATAGTAACCGTCGACGATTATGGTGCCGAGTTCAGCGGCCGTCATCGAAGGATTGCCGATGAGTTCGTCGAGGATTCGATCGTACGGCCAGCCATAACCTACTTCGGAAGGCTGCGCTCCCACCATGACCAGCCCGTACTGGCGGATGTCATACGCCACCTCCAGCATTCCCATCAGGCATGCATCGAAGCCGACCAGGTCCAGCGGGCCCACGGCTGCGGTGACGACTTCCAGCGCCTCGCGCAACTCAGCCATGGACAGAGCGTCCGCATCATTGGTCTCGTCCCAGCAGATCCCCTTGGGCCGGGGAAAGGCGCGGGCCCGCACCGGCCACCATCCGTTGCCATGGTCCCAGAACACAAGCCCGTAGCGGTCAGCAGGGTAACTCTGTATCCCCCACTGAGCGAAGTCGATCACGGTCTGCGCATCACCCATATTGACCTCGCCGATGCTCTCTCCCCAGGACGCATCGGGCACGTCACCCGGGCGAACGAGACCGCGGCGGGCATCGGTCCAGCCTCCGTACCTGCCGTCCTCGTCGGGAAACCGGTCGAGGAGCACGACCACCTGGATGTCGGCGGTGGACCCCACGCTCGACATCTCCAGAAAGTCCGTTACTCCGTAAGACTCCAGATCATTGTCGCCGTCCAGATAAACCAGCAGCGTCCACTGGGCGTCGGCACCAGCGGAAACCGGCATACCAAGGCTCGATACGACAAGAACCGCCAGCTTCAGCGCATACCTCGTAGTCCTCTCCGCATGCATCACGCTTCCCCCGTTGTACCCGTGCACACACTGCATGTCCGCCGGGCAAAGTCTTGACGAGAAGAGCCGCCCCCCGGCTTCTCCCTTCGGCTGGTTAATCGGTCATGTGACGGGGCAGATGTGCCTTATGATGGAAAAAGCCCGCGACAAACCCGCTTCTGGATAAACGATACACCACGGGCGACTTCACGTGGCCGGACCACGTCCGGTATTCGAGGGCAAGGGGACGGCGGTGTTTTGCCGCCGCAGACACTGCTCATAGAGCAGTGGCAGACAGCCGCCGGCGGTCCGAAGGATGCTTCGCACAGAAGGCTCCCGTTTCCCTTGCCCCTCAGAGTTTATCGGCTGGCATCACGACCCTTCGGGAAAGAAGAGGTCGTCGTCGGCGATGTCGGGGATGCCGATGACGAGTACGCGCATCCGCCCCACTGCTCCGTGGACAACGCCGGGGGGGATGTGGACGAGCGAGCCGCTGCGGACGGGGTGTTCGACGCCATCCAGGCGTACCGCGCCTTCGCCGTCAAGCACGTAATAGAGTTCGGTGCCGCGTTTGTGGTAATGTTCGCGGGCACCGTCGATGTCCACCGCGTGGGCCCAGGCGGCCACACCACTGCCCTGATCTTCCCGGCTGATGAGCCGGTGCCGCCAACCGCAGGTGCTCCGCTCGCGCGGGGCTTCATCTTCGTGCCGGATGATGGTTGCAGTCGAACGGGACGCCGCCATGATCAACCTCCTGCATTGTTCGGAACGCTCGACCGCCGGGGAACTGATGACGATTGATCCCGGAGTCCTCTATTGCTTCGTTCCCTGTCCCGAGGGCTGTCACCGCGCCCCCACGAAGCCATCCACTTTGCGGACATCTGCCGCATTGTCAAGGAAAAGGCGCCCTCACTTCTGTAATCGGTCGTCCTTCTGCTATAATGAATGATATCGAGGACACGGGGGTTATCGCGAACGACGGAGGGCGGGCATGCCGCTACTCGCACTGCTGGTTCTGGTCCTGGCTGGATGTTTGCACCCCGCGTCCGCGGGATGGATCACTAACCTCTACGGCCCCCACACGTCGGGGGTAGTCACCGAGACCGATCAGGTTCCGGAGTCCAGCGGCGTGGTCGCGAGCCGGACCAGCCCGGACATCTTCTGGACGCACAATGACTCCGGCCCCTACGCGCCGCGGGTCTGGGCGTTTCGACTGTCCCAGGCGGACGTTGCCGCCGGCGTTGCCCGGCACATGGGCTACGTCGAACTCGCCGGCGCGACGCAGTACGACTGGGAAGACATCGCCGCCGGGCCCGGACAGACCATCCACATCTTTGACGGCGGCGACAACCCGCCCTGCGACCGCGCCGACAAACGGATCCACCGCTTCCTCGAGCCGACGATCGACCCCGCCGGCGACCCCGTCAGCCTCACGCTTCCGTTCGACAGCATCCGGTTCGACTACCCGGATTCAGCCAATCCGTCGCAACCCGCCGGCAGCAACGACGATCGTTACGATGCCGAGTGCCTGTTCGTCCATCCCGAAAGCGGCGACCTCTACATCGTCACCAAGCGCAGTAACAGCAATGCCGCCACCGCCAGGGTATACAAGCTGCCGGCGGACGCGATCACCTGGAACAGCAGCAACGTCCACGTATTGCAGTTCGTGGTGGACATCTCTCCCGCAGTCCCGTCGATGGTCTCGGCCGGCGACGTTGATGCCGCCGGGCGGCGGGTGCTCGTCCGCAACTATACGGGCGCCTACGAGTTCACGTTGCCGGAGGCGGAGCCCTTCGACGCAGTCTTCCAGCAGCCCCCGCGCTGGATCAGCCTGCTCATCGAGCCGCAGGGTGAGGGTATCTGCTACGGGGCCGACGGCGGGGACATCATCACGACGTCCGAGGGAACACCGACGCGGGTATTCATCACACCCTGGCGGTTGGCCAACGCCCGGGCGGAGCCCGTTCACCTCAACCGGGCGACGATCCGCTGGGACACCGCCGATCCGCTCGGCTCGAACGTCAACTACGGAACGACAACGGGCTATGGCGACACGGTGGACGACCCCGCGCCGGTCACCTCCCACGACGTCGAGCTGGCCGGGCTTGGCGTGGGAACTCAATACTTCTACCGGGTCGCGTCCGGGACACTCGTCTATCCGGCGCCGGCCGATGCGGGCAGCGTATTCTTCGTCACGCGGGCGTACTTCAAAGCCGACTTCGACCGGGACAACGACGTGGATCAGGACGACTTCGGCCACCTGCAGGTGTGCTTCACCGGGGCCGGCGCCGCCCAGGAGGATCCCGCCTGCGCGGACACCCGCCTGGACCCTGACTCCGACGTGGACCTGAACGATTTCGTGCTGTTCAAGGCGTGCATGAGCGGCCCCGACGTGACGCCGGACCCCCAGTGTGAGCCGTGGTAGAAGTCCCTTGTCTACTCCCTGCTCCAGAAGGGGTGCGTCACTTCTCCCGAGAAGAGCTCCCCCACCTCTCCCCAGAAGAGTCCCGCCACCTTGTGTTTAGCCGCGAGCCGGAGGCGAGCGTGTCAGGGTGTTTAGCCGCGAGCCGGAGGCGAGCGTGTCAGGCGGGTGGCGCCGGCCCGGATGATCCTCCGGTCGGACAGGATTCGATGATCGCCTGCCGCAGCAGCGGCAGGAGGATCTCGTGGTGGCCGGTGATGTCGTGCCCGCGACCCGCCGCGACCGGTCGGCCAACCACGTTCTGCGAAGGACGGTAGTGCCTGATCTGGTCGAGATTCACCGTGATCAGCGGGTCAAGGTCCGCCCCGAGGTTGCGGGCGACGGAGACGGCCTTGAGGAAGACCTCCGGCAAGATGACGGCGGACCCGACGTTGCACCAGACGCCGCCGGCACCACCCGGTTCGGCCGCGCCCATGTGCCGGACCACGCCGCAGAGGATTCTGAAGTCGGCGAGGCTGGCCGCCCCGATGTGAGCGCCGTCGGCCAGAGCCGGCATGTGGACGGTGTCGGTACCGATGGCCACGTGCACCGTGGCGGGTATGCCCATCTCGGCCGCCGTTGCCAGCAGGCTGTGCGAAGCGTTCGGCAAGCCCCGCTGGCGGATGAGCCGGCCGATTGATCCGCCGTAACCGGCGCCATCGTCTACGGCACGGCGAGCCGCTTCAGCGAAGAACTCCGCCGTCTCCTGCGCCATGCCGAACCGGCCCTCGCGGATCGTTTCCCCGACGTCTTCGCTCGTCGCCCCGACCATCGCGACCTCCACGTCGTGGATCGCCGTCGCCCCGTTGCCGGCGATCGCAGTCACGATGCCGCGACGCATCAGGTCGATCACCACCGGTGAGCAGCCGACCTTGACCACGTGCCCACCCATCGCGAAGACCACCGGTCTGCCCGCCCGCCTCGCGGATACGACGGCGTCCACGGCGGCCCGCAGCCGATTGACGCCGAGGAACCCCGGAAGCGAGGCAAGCCAATCCGCAAACGAAGCGCCGGCCCCGGGTGCCGAGGCATGGGCATCCAGCCGCGAGAGGTGCTGCCGATCGTGGATGGAATGCAGCTTCAGTGCTGACAGGTCAATCGGCCGGTGAGCGGGAATGGATTCCCGCGATCCTCCATCGGGAGTTGACTCCTGCGGTCGTCGATCACGCGGTTTCCGGCTCATCGGCCTCCTCGTGCTCGCGGAGCATCGCGTCGATCAGGTTGGTGAGTATTTTATCGCCGTCGTCGAGCATTTCGATGTCCACCCGGAGGGCTGCCACCGGGACCGGCCAGTCCGCGTCGAGGGCCGCCAACTTGACCGCGTCCTTTTCCGTCGTCACCAGGGAATCGAGACGTGCTCCCTCCACCCAGGTATGGATAAGGTCCACATCGGCGAGCGTGTACACATGATGATCGGGCCACCACCGGGCATCGGCGGATGCGATGCCCGTATCCGCCAGCGTGCGCTCGAAGCTCTGCGGTCGGGCAATCCCCGCGAAGCAGCCGATGCGTGCTCCCCCGGGCCCGGCGACCTCGCTGCCATCGAGCTCGGCAAAACCCGCCGGCCGGTGCACGGCATGAACGATCGGCACGTGAGGGTTGACCGGACGCAGGGCGGCGTCCACGTCGGCCAGGGCGCCAGGTTCGCACTGATCACACCGGGTCACGACCACCGCCTCGGCCCGCGAGAGCCCGCGGATCGGCTCGCGCAACAGGCCTCGTGGCAACAGGTGCCCGTACCCGAACGGCCGGGTCGCGTCGATCAGCACGATATCCAGGTCGCGTCCGAGCCGGCGATGCTGGAATCCGTCGTCGAGCACGGCTGCCTGCACGCCGTAATCCTGCACCGCCAGGCGCCCGGCAGCGGCCCGATCGGGGTTGGCAATCGCGACCGCCTCAGGGCATCGTCGGGAAACCATCAGGAGTTCGTCGGCCAGTCCTTCCTTAGAGACCTTGTATCCCCTGCTCAGGACGGCCGGCTTGAGCCCGCGTTCCAGCAACCGCCGGCACAGCCAGAGGGTCATCGGCGTCTTGCCCGTGCCGCCCACGGTGAGGTTCCCCGCCGAGATCACCGGTACCTCGAGCCAGATCGGCAAGGCCCACCGGTCGTAGTAGCGGTTACGCACGGAAACCCCGAGACCGTATCCCCATGAGAGGCCGCGGAGCACGCCCCGACCCAGCAGCGGGCCGAGCCCGCGACGCTCGCCGCTGATCAACTGGATATAGGTGGTGCTGTCTTCCATTTCCGTTCTTCTGCGGCCTGTACTGGACCGGGCAACCCGACGGTGCCGGTGTGCCATCTCGCCCTTTATCCCGTGGCGCCACTGTGCGGTCAATGCCGCCCGGCTCTCCTGGATTCGGATGCAGCTACCGTGACGAGGGCAACCCGGCCCGAGGACGGGCCGGCTCGCAGACAACCCGGCCCGAGGACGGGCCGGCTCGCCTGGCATTTGGCCCGACAGCCGCTAGAATGTCGCCGGTGGCAGCAATGGCGCGGAACCGCGACTACCCGATCATCCGCTTTCTGATCGGCTCGTCGTATGTGATGGCGATCCTGATGCTCCTCGGCGGATTGGCGGCAGGAGGGTATCTGTGGCTTCGGGCCGAGGCCCTGCGCGACGGCATCATCCCCGGCGGGCCGCTGGCTGGCGCACTGAACGCGTACGACTCCGGGCAGTTATGCCTGGGAGCGGCGGCAGCGGCGGGCGGCGGGCTGATCGGATTCCTCGTCCTCGGGGCCTTCGCGCAGATCCTGGCCATCCAGCGGGACCGGGGAATCAACGCTTCGCTACAGGTCCAACTCCTGGAGGACATCCTCGAACTGAATGAGGAGGTCGCCACTTCGAGCAATGCGTCACGCGTCGAACTGTGCGAGGGATGCGGGCGGCTCGGCTCGCTGCACCGGATCGATTCCGGCCAGTGGATCTGCCGCGAATGCCGACGCCAACTACGCTCCGCATGACGGGTGGGTGTATGCCGACCTACCCCCATCGATCCCGCCGGACCTGCCGTGACGGGCTTGCCTCTTCACAGCTCATTCATTGATCACGACCCGGCACTCCGGAATCGCGTCGAGAAACTTCTTGCCGTAGCGTTTGGTTCTGACCCGCCGGTCGAGCACCACGATTCTGCCCCGGTCGGCGCGGGTGCGGATCAGCCGTCCGAACCCCTGCTTGAACTTAAGGATCGCCTCGGGCAACTGGTAGTCCATGAAGGGATTGCCGCCGGCTGCTTTGATCTGCTCGACGCGGGCCTCGATGATCGGGCGGTCCGGCACGGCAAACGGTAGTTTGACTATGATCACGCTGACCAGCGCCTCGCCGGGTACGTCCACCCCCTGCCAGAAGCTGTCGGTACCGAACAGCACCCAGCTCGGCTCGCTGCGAAACCGCTCCAGCATAAGCGTTCGCGGCACCCCCTCGCCCTGGACCATGAGCCCCAGGTGTGCTTCCCCGAGCACCGGCCGCACCCGGTCCGCGACCTCGTTCATCATCTCGTAGCTGGTGAACAGTACGAAGGCCCGGCCAGCGGTTGCTCGGACGTGCCGATCGATCGCTTCGGCGGCAGCGGGAATGAAGGCCTCCGCATTGTCCGGCTCGGGCATACCCATCTCCAGGTGGAGTTCGGCCTGAGCGCGGTAGTCAAAGGGCGAGCCGAGCCGCAGCTCCTCCGCGTCCTCAAGCCCGAGCCGGGACCGGATGTACCCGAATCCATCCTCCCGGCCCACCGCCAGCGTGGCACTGGTCAGGATCACACTGGGGACCTGGCTGAAGAAATGTTCCCGCAACAAGTCGCCGACGACTACAGGCACCTCGCAGAGGGTGGCGTTCGGCCGACGGGTGCCCTGCACTTCAAGCCAGCGGACGGTATTGGGCTCGGCCTCGGCCAAAAGCGCCCCGAGCTGGCTGGCCAGCATGCCCGCGCGCTCGATCAGGCTGGTCAGCTCGAAGGTGTCTTCTTCCTTGGTCGTGCGGTCGCGAAGCCTGCGCAGCTCGGCCCGAAGATCGCCCAGCGCGTTGCTGAGCGGGTTGTCGATGGGCACCGGCTCGATCAGTCGGCCGTTCGGGCGGCCGTGCTGCTCGTGCCATTCCAACAGGCAGCGCCAGAAACGCCCGGATACCTCCGCGGTCCGCTGGACCGCCCGGATCGCCGGTGCCGCGTCGAAACCGACCAGGAACCCGCGCCCGGTCCGGTCGTTGTACAGCCGGTTGAGCAGGAACCGGACCTGGCCAGCCGAGACCCTCTGACCCAGATGCTCCGCCGCCACGCCCTCGAACGTCTGCGCCTCATCGACGATCACCAACTGGTAGTCGGGCAGGATCGAACCCCCCTGCCGGCGAAGGGCCAGGTCCGACAGGAACAGGGCATGGTTGACCACTAGCATTTGGGCATTCTGGGCCCGCCGCCTCGCCCGCTGATAGAAGCACTTGTGGTAGTACTCGCACCGCCTGCCCATACAGTTGCCGTGCTCGCTTCGAACCAGCTCCCATACGGGGGAATCCGGCGCCGGGTCCAGCTCGCTCAAAGACCCGTCGGTGGTCGCGTAGGCCCAGTCCTCGATTCGCCACAGTTCATGAACCAGCCCCTCGGCGGCGAAAAGGAGCTTCTGTCGTTCACTTGCCTGGCGGAGCCGGCGGATGCAGAGATAGTTGTGCCGGCCCTTGACCAGAACCGCCGTGAACTCCTCCGGCCAGATTCCGCTCAGGAAGGGAATATCCCGTTGAATGAGCTGTTCCTGGAGGGCAATGGTGTGGGTACTGATGATCACCCGCTCGCCGGCGACGGTGGCACGTTGGATGGCAGGCACAAGATAGGCGAAGCTCTTGCCGACGCCGGTGCCGGCCTCCACTAGAAGGTGGCGGGGTTGACTGAAGGCGTGAGCGACCGCCGACGCCATTTCGAGCTGCTCGGGGCGCTCCTCATAACCAGCCAGTCGGCGGGCGACCGCGCCATCGGCGCCCAGGACGTCGGCAACCTTCATGGCTGCACCTCCTGCCGCCCCGTCACGCCGCCAGATCGACGATAAACTGGGTTGTGAACCATATCGTGAGGACCGAGCAGAGCACGGCCACGAGCGTCATGACCACGGCAATGAAGGTCGGCCCGCGAATCCAGTTGCTCTCGCCGAGCGTGGCGATGATGTGCGGCCGGGCCAGGATGAGCATGCAAATCACCATCGCACCCTGGGTCGGCCAGAGCGAGATGGAATGGAGGTAGCTGTAGACCCACACCCACCGTGGGACGCCTTTGGCCTTGCCGCCGCCGGCCCCGCCGATGAAGTGCCCGCGGATGTGAAACCCCTCCTCGACTTCGCCGACTTTGTTCAGGAACTTCCCATTGCCCCCATTCTTCGCATCGCCCCCCAGCTCAGCATAAACGATCGTGTAGGCGAGGAAGTTCAGCAACCCGCCAAAGATGACCCAGATGCAGATGCGATTTCGTGTTCGACGCTGCAATGGAGACCTCGTCCGTTCAGGATCCGCCCCCCCGCCGCCGGAACATACAACCTACCGGACCGACGCCGCCGGAGCGATGACACCCTCGGTCGGGCTCGACGCGGTCGCGTAGAGCTTCCTGGGGATTCTTCCCGCCTTGTAGGCCAGCCTGCCGGCCTCGATCGCCTGACACATCGCGTGGGCCATCAGAACCGGATCGTCGGACCCCGCGATACCGGTGTTCAGCAACACCCCATCGCTGCCCAACTCCATGGCAATCGTGACGTCCGAGGCGGTTCCCACTCCGGCATCGACGATCACCGGGTAGTCCGGGTCCCCTTCCTTCAGGTACTCCAGGATGATGCGGATGTTGTTGCAGTTCAGCACCCCCTGCCCGCTGCCGATCGGCGAGCCGGCGGGCATGACGCTGGCCGCGCCGGCATCCTTGAGCCGCTTGGCCGTGATCGGGTCGTCGGACGCGTAGACCAGAACGCAGAAGCCCTCTTTGACAAGCTGCTCGGTCGCCTGAAGGCTGCCCACCGGGTCGGGCAGGAGTGTTCGCTTGTCGGCCAGGACCTCGAGCTTGACCCACTGAGATCCCGGGTTATCCAGGCCCTCGAGCAACTCCCGGCTCAAGCGGGCGGCCCGGACGGCGTCCTCAGGCGTGAAACAGCCGGCCGTGTTGGGCAGGACCGTGTATCGGCTTGGATCGAGTGCATCGAGCAGGTTCCGGGGGCGGGTTCCACCCTCCGGCCTGAGAACGTCGCGACGGACCGCTACCGTCACCACTTCGCACCCCGAGGCCGCCAGACACGCGTTCATCTGATCGAAATCCGCATACTTGCCCGTACCCACGACCAGACGGGAACGGAGCCGGAACGGCCCGAGCTTGAACCTGTCCTCAGCCATCACCCACCTCCCACAAGCGTGACAATCTCAACCTGGTCCCCTTCTTTCAAAGGGGTCGAATCGAAGAACCTTCGCGGCACCAGATCGCAGTTGATCTCGACGGCAACCTGCTTGGGCTGGAACTGATACCGCGCGACAAGCCCCGCCACCGTGGTGCCCGGCTGCATCTCTTCCGCGGTGCCATTGACGAGAACCCGCATGTCCACCTCTCCAGGACCGGTTCGGCGATTATAGGAAGGTGTTCTCGGGGGGTCAACGCATTGTGCCAATGCTCTCCGAGCAGGTACGTGTCTAGCGTCTCCTGGGGCGGGATGGCACATAAGCCCGTCGCTGGCGCTCTGGGCTCTGACCAGGGCGAACGCGCTGGCGCGTCAGAGCCCCGAGCGCAAGCGAGCGGGGTCACTCGGGACGCTAAACACGCACCCCAGCAGTGAGCAACGAAGCGCCGCGCCCCACGCTCACGCGGCCAGGAAGTTCTCTTCCAGGATCAATCGGATCTTCTTGAGGGCCTTGTTCTGAATCTGGCGGACACGCTCCTTCGTCACGCCGATCATCTCACCGACCTGCTCGAGGGTCTTGGGCTTGTGGGAGTCTCCCCCGCTGTCCAGGGCAAACCGCTCCCGAATCACGGTCTGCTCCATGTCACTCAGCTCCGCGCGGTTCTGGGCCAGGATATCCCGGATCTCCTGCACGCAGTCGGTTTCAGCGTCGTGCCGCTTACGATCGACGAAGTCGCTTTTCTCCAGCGAGGGGTCAAACTCGGTGGGGAACCGCCCGCGATAGCGGCTCGCCCGCATCGCCACCCGCGAGAAACTCTTCAGGATCGCCCGGCACGCGTACGTGCTGAACTTGAAGCCGCGCGAGCAATCGAATTTCTCCACGCTACGGAGCAGGGCAAAGTTGCCCTCACTGACCAGCTCATTGAAGTCGAGCCCGCTGAGCCGGGTCCGCTTGGCCATCGCCAGGACCAGGGGAATATTCACCTGCGTGATCTGACCGCGGGCCATCATTGCACGGTGGGCCCAGGCCAGCAGTTCCCGCAGCACTCTTGATGGCATGCGCTTGCCCCGGCACTTCTCAAAGAGCTTCGCAACTCGCATCCGAGCGTAGTTGAACCGTTGAAACAGGAAGATCTCCTGGGCGGCACTGAGCGTGCCCCCCACTCCCACATGCCCCCAGGCCAACGCCAGCGAATCGGCCTCCTCGAAACAGGTCTGCTTGGAACGGAGCACCGCCTTGTGACCGAACAGGATCACTTCCGCGTTGGCTTTCTTGAACAACTCGTGATCGACGAACTCCGCCGGTTCGTCGAAGAGCTTGAGCAACAGGGCCCGGTCACCGTCGTCGAAGCGCGCGAGCTGAGCTCCGCTTGGCAAGACCCTCTTGGGTGTGACGACCCGCAACTGCGCCGTCCGTGGGGTTGAAATAGTTTCTGTCGCTGCCATGGTACCGACTCCCTCTGGCCTGTGGTCCCCGGCTGCGAGCGGTGGATCCCCTACCGCGTAAAGCAACGACCAAGATCATGCTCTGCGATCAAGGACCGACCGAATCGCTCGAGGTAACGGGGATTCAGTCTGCCGCTTGCAACTTTCGACACTATTTAATTATTAGCAGCCCACAAGGGTCTTCGGCGTTACGCCCATGCCCCCGGGGCGCTGCCTTGGGGAGAGTCAGTGCGGGGGAGTCAACTGCCACTAATAGTATACGACACAATAACCGCGAGGCCAAGCGGTGAAGCGCGAGGGCTGGGGTTTTCGGCCAAATCTTTTTGCAGTAGAACTCAATCCCCCATAATAGACAGCCGAGCCGTCGGCGACGCCCGTTCCGCCAGCCCCCCGCCGGAATCACCTGAAGTCGCCCCCGCCGCGAGCCGAATACAGGCACGTGCCTGGTGTGACCGCATCTGATCGATCGGATTCGACACTCCCCGAGCGGCGTGCTTTCCTGCGGGTCGGCTTCGATTGCCCCGTACGTTGGAACACTGGCGGCGCTGATCGGCCCGGATGGGCCCGGGACGCCAGCGAGGCCGGAGCCGGTTTCACCACCCACGCGATCAGTGCCCCCGAGATCGGCCAAACCATCCAGCTCATCTTCGAACTCGATCCCCAGCTCCAATGGATCGCGGACGAGAGTGCGATCGTCCAGCGTTGCGAGAAACAGGGCGACGGGCTGTGCAACGTCGGGGTCCGGCTCAGCGACCCGGGACTGTTCTGACGCACCCCGGAGCCGCCCAGTCCGCGGCCAGAGGCTCTCCCGAGCCCGGCCTCATCGCTCTGTGCAGTACTGGCATTCCCGTCACGGGGACATCTACCCGCCAGGGGCCGCTATGGCCAAGTCATCGACAACGGAGTCGAGTCCGTGCTCGGTTGCCAACATCCGGAGGGCTTGCTCGCCCGGCAATACCCGAGCATGCCGATCTGGTCGAACAATCCGTGCCGCGCCGCCCGGCGACGATCCGTGAGCGGCCCTTTTCCTTTGGCGCCGCTGCTCAATTGGGTTGGGAAGGAAGGTTTGCAAAAAAGTCGGCTTCGAGGTGTAATATGTGTGGATCAAGCAGCCCGTTGTTGCATAACGGTGTGCTGGTCCTACGTGAGGGATGGCGGTTATGAGGTGCAACCGAAGGAAGTTCCTCAGCGCTGCCGCCCTGGTCCTGGCGGCGCCGAACAGGATCGTGGCAGC
>CAZOIA010000107.1:0-19012 GCA_964579675.1 uncultured Planctomycetales bacterium
TACTAATTGCCCGGGCCAGGAGCGCAATGGAGCGGCGGGGCCTGACCTATCGGCGGGCCGAAACGCTGATCGGTGGGGCCGGTAAAGAAACCGACGTTGAAGCCCGTAAAGGCATGATCTCCGAAGCGCAGCAACTCATTATGCGGCTCCGTACCGACCCCGGAATCCGGGATCGGAAGTCGCGCGAACTTGTGGATAAGCAGCAGCTCAAACTCGACAAGCTTCGCGCACGCTTCGCGCAGGAAAACATCGAGGTCGCGCGCGGCGAGTTGGGCGCAGCGCAGCGCGCGAAGCAGGTGGCGGCTACAGAACTTCATCAAAAAGTGATGGCAGAGAAGTTCAAGCCGCTTGGGGATGCGGCCAAGATCGCCGGGCACAATGTCGGCGAGCTGGGAAAAGCCTGTAAGCAGAGCGCGGGCGCCCTCAAGGAAATAGTCAAGCTCACCCTTTTCGGTGGCGCGGGCGCTCGGCAGTCGCGCGGCACGGGCGATGACGCGGAGTTCGCGGCACGGGCGGGCGGGCTGCTCGGTGTGATTGGGACGTGGTGATGGCATTGCAACTCAAATCACTGATCGCGGCGAAGGCGAAAGAGCGGCAACGTGAAGGGAGGCGGCTCGGGCCCTTCGGGGAGAGAACGCTCGGTTGTGCAGAATTCTGCACAACCGGGTAAGACCCGCGAAGAACTCGCCCGGATCGCTGGCGTGTCGAGGAACTGATATGGCAAACCAAGACGGAAAGAGGCCGACAGAAGTAATGACCCCCCGCGAGTGCTGGCAGGCCCTGCACGACGCCGCCGGCTGGGTGCTCCTGGAGGGCGGCCGGCTTTACGAGCAAGCCCGCGCGGCGGATGATTTCGAGGTGTGCGCGAACCTGCTGGCGACACTCGTGCATTCACATCATCTCTTGCAACAAGCGCGGCTCCAGCTCGGGACCGGGGGGTGATTGTGTGCCACAGGGGGACGCGACCAACGAATAAGCAATGTCGCGAACGAACGGACTTCGCGGCGCAGCTCTTGGTTGACAACGCTGGGCTCAGGCCGTACCAGCTCGCGAGCAAGTTCCGCGCGAAGTTTGGGGGCACGCGGCACACCGCGAATCGTTACTTGGCTCGCGCGCGCGAACAACTCGCGGAGAACCACGGCAGCGCTCTTCGCGACTTGGCATCCAGTTTGCCCGGGAAGTTCGCCAGCGCGCTCGAACGCGCGCGGGACGGCGGCAACGCGCGAGTTGAAGCGCGCTTGTTATCCAGCCTGCTCCAGCTCGCCGGCAACGCGAAGAGAGACGAGCCCGGGGAGCCGATCAATACGATCGAGCTGGTGGTAGTCGAAAGTCCGGGGAACAACGATGGCAAAGCCAAAACCAACAAGTGACCAACGAGTCGAAGCGCTCGCCCTCTTCAACTCGAAGTGGCAAACCGTTAGGAAGATCGTCGATTTCAGGGCACACCACAGAGGCATCCGCAGGGACGATAGGGGGGACCTCCAACAAGATGCCGGCGAGCATTTATGGCAGTCGTGCCTGCGGGCCGTTGACCCCGAACGCGGCGGCTTCAAGATTCAGTGTCGCCTTGCGGCCAATTACGCTTTCGAGAAGCGAGCCCGGTCCCAGCGGCGCTTTCCACTTCGCGAGGCGGACCTTCTCCTGCCCGATGCCGATGACGATGCTCCGAGTCCGCTGGATGCGCCGGTGCCGCGACCTGGCGCGCGGGTGCTGGTCGATGGCATGCTGATCGACATGACCGAAGTAGACGTGCGCCTCGATTCACCCGAGCTGATCGAACTTTATGACCACGGCATTTCTATGGCCCGCCGCGCCCGAGCTGACGGCGTGACTCGGCAGGCGCTCTCTTGCCGCTGCAAGGCTGGGAAATCGGACGGCGCGTTTTTCTGTGGCCTGGGGCGGCGCGGGCGATGGCTGTTCCCGCTATTGGAGGCGAGACGTTCCGCGTAAGATAATCATTGCCGGGACGGCGAGCAGTACACTCGCCAAGCAGCTCCGGCGGACGATCCGGACTTCACTCCTTCCCCTGATCGTCTGCCGGGCTGGCCCGGAGAAGGAGTAGACCAGTGAACATTCCGCAAGACACCTCGTTGAGTGAGCTTCAGCTCGACGTACTGAGGACAATTCACGGATGGGAGTATGACGGGCGGTCGGTGACTCGACAATTCGACACCGAGATGATCCGCACTATGCGAGGAACCGAAACGCTCTCGCCCGTCCCCTGGTTTCTCATTGCTGCGGAGCTGTTCAACAAAGGCCCGATCGCCGTGATGCGCGGACTCAAAAGGCTCGCCAGACTTGGACTCGTGGAACAGCAACAGGGGTGTGTGCCGGCATCTGGCGAATACGCCACGCCATCGGGCTGCATTATTATCACCTGCCAGGATGGCGGGGATGGCGTTGAGATCGGCCCCGGGACGGTGGAAACCCCGACCGGCTGGCTCAGGGATGAAGCGGCGTACACGTTGACCGCGGCCGGCATCGTGCGCGCAACCCACCACGGCCGGGAAGCGATGACCTCGCAGGAAAAGCCTGCTGCATCCAAATCTGAACGCAAGCGAGGTCCGAAGCGGGTGTACGATCCGATGAAGGATCGGAAACTTGTCGATGACTGGCAAGCCAGCAACCTGACGCAGCGTGAATTCGAGCAGGAGCGGGGCATCGGCTGCAAAACGGTAAAGCGGGCTTATGATCGAGTCCGCAGCCGCAAGCCGGAATAAAGCGCTGTCAAATCGACGAATTATTCCACATGCCAGAAGCACCCCCGCTCACGCCCCTGCAAAGCCTGTTTTCACAACGCACCTCTACGGAATAATTCGCCCGAAATTATTCCTTCCCATTCCACCGAGTCTACTTTCCGTGCCAATGGTGGCATGAGGTGTGAACTATGGACGCGAGCGAGCTGGTGGACGTAAGGGCGGTTGGGCGACTGTTGAAGTGCTCGACCCGCCACGTGTGGGGACTAGTCGCCACGGGTCGAATGCCAGAGCCGATCAGGCTCGGACGTTGCGTCCGCTGGCGATCGGCCGACTTGGGCTTATGGGTTCGGCGGGGTTGCCCTAATCAAGAGGCATTTGAGGTCGAACGGGCAGCGGCCGAGGTGGCAAAGTGATTGCCGAAAAAAGCCCGCGTGCGGGGCGGCAACGCGGGCGCGAGCAAACCGATCACAGAGGTATTATACTCAACGCCTTTCCGACTTGCAACCTGCATCGGCGGCCGATTGTGGATGGCTTCCCGCCCCGCTGTCCGATGCGGGAAACATTCGCGCTCCAAGCAATCAGGCGGCTGCAAGATGAAGCGTACGCCAAGCTGGGCCGGATACCCGAGGCCGACACGTCTGGGCTTGATGATCTCTGTCGGGCAGGAATCTGCGACGAGTGTACAGCACGGCTACTGGCCGATCCGCATGTGCGACACCTGCGGGCCAAGCGGGCGGGAAGGGGCTGCCGATGACACCGATCGAGCTTGTACTCCCGAAACTTCGGGGCGTTCGGCGTGTGGGTTCCGGCTGGATGGCCACGTGTCCCGCCCACGAGGATAAACGCCCGAGCTTGGCCGTCAGTGAGGGTAATGATGGCCGGATATTGCTAAAATGCTTTGCCGGTTGTTCCGTGGATTCGATCTGTGCCGCGCTGGGCGTTGAGAAGTTTCGATTGTTCCCCGAGCGCGGCAATGGTTATCGGCGTGGCGTGCAGCCACCCGCCAGCTCGAACGCGAAGCCAGCCTGCAAGGTGTATCCAACGGTCTGTGAGGCGATCCAAGACTTCGAATGGCAGCGCGAACGCAAAAGGGCTGCATCGTGGACCTATCACGACGCCAACGGCCAACCCGCCGGCGCGGTGATACGGTGGGACACGGCCACGGGCAAGGACATTCGCCCGGTTTCTCGGAAGGGCACCGGATGGATCATCGGCGCAATGCCCGCCCCCCGGCCGCTGTACCGGCTGCCCGAGCTGCGCGATACCGATGGCCGAATGTACGTTGTCGAGGGTGAGAAGTGTGTAGAGGCACTCCGAACTATCGGCTTGCCCGCGACCACAAGCGCGGGGGGGTCAAACGCGGCACATAAGAGCGACTGGTCGCCCGTGGCCGGCAAAGAGTGCGTCATCTTGCCCGACAACGATAACGCCGGCCAGCACTATGCCGATGACGTGGCGGGCATCCTGGCCACACTGGACCCGCCGGCAACGGTCCGTGTTGTCCAGCTGCCGAACCTGCCCCCGGGTGGTGATGTGGTGGAGCATATCGAGGCCCGCCGCGCTGCCGGGCTGGACGATGACGCGATCCGCGCGGAGCTGGAACGGCTGGTCGATGCGGCCGAACCGACGGAGCTGGACCGGTCTGCCCCTGCGGTTGAACCGTGGCGGCCCTTGCCGGTCAATGCTTTGCCTGAGCCGGTGCGGGCTTTCGTATCCGAGACGGCGGCCGCGCTTGGTTGTGACCCGGTTTACATCGCCCTGCCCGCCCTGGCGGCTGTGGCGTCATGTATCGGCACGACGCGGGACATCGAACTGAAAGGAAGCTGGCGTGAGCCGGCGATACTCTGGGCCGTCTTGATCGCGCGTTCGGGCTCATTGAAATCGCCCGCACTGGACGCCGCGCTGGAGCCCCTACGCCATGTTCAAGGGCGGGCAATCGCCGAACACGAGTCGGCGGTTGAAACTTACAAGGCTGAACGCCTCGAATATGAAGTGATGTTGACGCGGTGGAAACGCGACCGGGCGAAGGGCGGCGGGGGCGAACCGCCAATGGAACCCGAGATCCCGCTGCCGGTACGGTACATCGTGAGCGATATCACACTTGAAGCTTTGGCCCCGCTCTTGGAGGCGAACCCGCGGGGGGTGTTGTTGGCGCGGGATGAGCTGAGCGCGTGGGTGCAGTCCTTCAACCAATACAAGCGGGGTAAAGGTGGGGACGCTGGGGGGTGGCTGGAGCTACACCGGGCCGGCACGTTGTGTGTGGATCGGAAAGCCAGTGGCACGATCTTTATCCACCGCCCAGCGGTGTCGGTTTGCGGGACGATCCAGCCGGGCGTGGCGGCGCGGGTATTCAGCTCCGAGTACATCGAGGCCGGGCTTGTGGCCCGGCTGCTGGTGGCACGGCCACCCGAGCGACGGAAGCGGTGGACGAACCGCACCCCATCGGCGGGGGTCCTGGGCGCATACGAGCGGCTGATCCGGGATCTGCTGGCCCTGGAGCACGTCGAGGGCGAGCATGGCCCGGAGCCGGCCCGGTTGCGGTTGACCGACGCGGCGGCAGCCCACTGGCAGGCGTGGTACAACGTCCACGCCGGGCGCATTGCCGACGCGGGCACGGACAGCCTGGCGGCGGCGCTGGCCAAGATTGAGGCCGCTGCGGCTCGGTTCGCTCTGATCTTCGCGCTTGTGGATGACCCGTCTGCCGATGAGGTCCCCGACCGGGCCGTAGAACGCGGGACGGCATTGGCTAACTGGTTCGCCAATGAAGCCCAGCGGGTGTACGCAGCTTTGGAGGAATCTGACGATGATCGGGACCAGCGGCGGCTGGTGGAGCTGGTCCAACGGAAGGGCGGGGCGGTGACGGCCCGGGAATTGCAGCAAGCAAGCCGGCTGTACGGGACGGCAGCCGCGGCAGAAGCGGCCCTGGATGAACTGGTCCGGGCCGAGCTGGCCCGGTGGGAGCAGCCCCCGCAGGCTGGCCGGGGTGCCCCGCGTTCCCGCCGGCTTGTTCTGAACACCGAACGTGTCTACGTCTACAGAAATGCGGCTGACGATAGCGCCAGTGGCAATTCTGTAGACGTAGACAGTGTAGACATCCCCGACAGCGTGGTTGACGAGGGTGCCTCTGAGCCCGACCTGGCCCCGGATCACGGCATTCCCGACGGCGTGGAACGCCCGCCTGAAGGGGGTGTACCCGAGGATATCGACGATTGGGGGGTCATATGAGCCCGGTCGCCGGCTTGCTGGCCGCCCTGCGGAGCCGGGGTATCATCCTGGAGGCCCACGGGGACCAGCTACGGTATCGCCCGCGGTCGGCGATGACGCCCGGCTTACAGGAGCGGCTGACAGCCCACAAGACGGCCCTGCTGGCCATGCTGCGAGCCCAGGCAGCCCAGGCAGCCCAGGTGGCCACAGAGGCCGCCAGGGCCATCCCCGAGCCTCCTGAGCCCCGGGCGTCCCACGAGGCCCCAGAGGCCGGCCGGGGCATCTCTGAGCCGCCCACGGCCCGGGCAGGATTCGTCACGGAGCTTGTGCTGCGGGCTGGCCGGTGGGCTTGGCGGCAGCGGCGAGCGGATGACGCGGATCGGGCCCTCGCAGGATACCAGCGGACCACGGCGGGCATGGGCTGGTGTGAGGCGTGCGCTTTGGAACTGGCCCGGGGGCGGGCTAGTAGCGATGGGGACCAGGGGTGACGGGGCAAGGCCCCCGGCACATGATCCTGGCCACGTGCTGACACACGGCGGGGACAGCGCAGCCCCCCGAGTGGGGGATGCAGCCGTGGGGCAAATGGGGGCGGCGGGCAAAAAACCTGCTGGCGGGAGTTGACTGGCGCTCGATTGTACATTATATTAAGGGTATGGGCGTGCAATTCCAAACCACGATCAAACGCGAGCTGGCTCGCCGGGGCTGGTCAGGCTACCGCCTGGGGCATGAGGCGCGGATGCCAGTTAGGACCATACAGGCGTACCTCAGTGGTGACCGCGACCTGACCGGGAAACGCTTGGCCAAGGTTCTCGACACGCTCGACCTAGAATTGAGACCAAAGCAGCAACGGCGACGGAAAGGGTGACCATGCGAGTATACCGCGACACGTTCAAGGGCTCTGACGGCGAGCGGCAGAAATGCCCGCGGTGGACGGTCGAGATCCGCGACCACCGCGACCGGCCCCGCCGCCTGGTGGCGTTCAAGGATAAGCGCGCGTCGGAAGAGCTGGGCCGGAAGCTCGAACGCCTGGCCGCGGCCCGCATGGCGGGCGACCAGCTCGACACGGCGATGATGCGGTGGCTCGGGGGCTTGCCAAACCGACTGCGGGAAAAGCTCGCGAGAATCGGACTTCTGGACACCCGCACAGTTACAGCGTGCAAGTTGCTCGGGAAGCACCTCGTTGACTACCGACAAGCCCTTCTGGACCGCGGCAACACGCGAAAACACGCGGATATGACGACGGATCGGGTTCAAGCGGTTTTGACCGGCATCAAAGCTGGTTTTGTTTCGGAGGTGTCGGCAACCGCAGTGTCCCGCTATCTGGCCGAACGGCGGGCGCTGCCCAAAAGCCGGGGCGGCCTGAGTATCGCCAGCTCGAACCATTACCTTGTTGCCATCAAAGGCTTCTGCCGGTGGATGGTGGCAGAGCGAAGAATCGCCGAATCACCCGTGGGCCACCTGATGAAGTTGAATGAGCGCCTCGACCGGCGACGCGTGCGGCGTGCCTTATCTGAAAGCGAGCTGGCGAAACTCATCACGGCCACTTTCGACGCCCCCAAGCGATACGGCATGACCGGCCCCGAACGGGCGATGGCCTATCGCTTCGCAGCGGAGACGGGCCTGAGAGCTTCTGAAATCCGCAGCCTGACGCTGGCGAGTTTCGAGCTGGACGGCAACCCACCCACAGTTACGGTGGCCGCGGCGTACAGCAAACACAGGCGGGACGATACCTTATTACTGCGTCCCAGCATGGCCGCCGAGCTGAAAGGGCCGTTTGCCGCCAAGCTGCCCGGCATCCCCGCGTTCCTCTTGCCGGAGAAAGCGGCCCGAATGCTCCGGGCAGACCTTCAGGGCGCGGGAATCGCGTACCGTGACGACGCCGGCAGGGTGTTCGATTTCCACGCTCTGAGGCATCAGTTCGCCAGCAACCTTGCGGCCGGCGGGGTACATCCAAAAGAAGCACAGGAGCTGATGCGGCACAGCAAGATCGACCTGACCATGAGCACGTATACACACGTCCACCGGGGCAAGCTGACCGAGGCCCTGGACATGTTGCCTGACCTGTCCTACCGGCCTGATCGGGAGACGGCCCGGGCTACGGGCACGGATGATATCAGGCCAGACGACCCCGCAGTTTACTCGGCGCGTCACTCGGCGCGAAAGGGCACACAACAGGTCACTTCGGTGCAACAAGATTCAGCAACACCAACCAAGACCGACGAAGTGCGGGCAAGCAGAAACCCCCTGAAAACGGTCATTTCTGACGATTCTCAAGGGGTTTCGACTATCGAGGCCGGCGGGGCTGGAACCCACGACCTTCGGACCTTCAATCCGCCGCGGCGCTCCGCGCGACTCCAGACTGTTTCTTCCTACACCGCCGGCGGCATCTGATCCGCCGACGCCGGGCCAGGCCGGCTCTCCACTGTGATTCCGGGCCAGGCATCGGCTCTCACGAGCCGGTTCCCTCCTCCAGCATCTTCCGCAGACAGGCGTTCTCGCGACGGGTCGCTTCGAGATCAAACAGCAGGTATTTGATGGACAATCGGAGGAAGTCGATGCTCTCATGCAGGTTGCTCACCGTCTTCTTCAACTCCTTGTGGCGCAGCTTCGTTTCCGCCGCCAATGTGGCGAGCTTGGCGCGCTCGGATTCGGGCAACGCCTTGATCTCGGCGACCAGTTCACTCAGTTTCTTCTGAAAGGTTGACTCATCCATGGGCTCATCCCCGGGGCGAATCCTGCGAGCCGCTGGGGCCCCGGCCTACCGATTTGACCCAACCTTCCTGCGGACCAGGCCGCTCTCAGTCATCGCCGCTTTCACAAGGGCAATGGCGATGCCAATCCGTGACGGAAAACCCACCACCCGAGGAGTAGCCGTATCTCCATTTCCGACAAGAAGTTACATCACTTGTCGTCCATGGTTCCGCCGAACCGGGGCTCTGCGGGCTGTGATGCGACGTTGAGCGATCGCAACATCCCGGCGATGGCCGGCGGACGGACACCAGCCCAACCAGCTACGAGACATGAAGTTATGTAGCTTGTTGATCGTCAACAACGGTTGACGCGGAAAAGACTATGGGGAGAACTCCCTACGCTCCGATACATAAGGCGTCACGGGGCAAACGATATCGAGCACCTGCGAAGCTGCTGAGGAGATCACCTGGTGAATTGGCGTCGTGTCCTGCTGTCCGTGGCGTTGGTCGCCGGCTGCATCTGGTGCCTCGGTCTCGTGCGGCAGGTTCACAGCGAGGAGAAGGCCGGGCTCAGACCTCAGAAGCCCGCCTGCAAAGCGGTCAGTGTCACTCCGCTCAACACCTTCGGCCACCGGGCGCGGCTGCCGGTCGGGCGTGGTCGAGATGCCGATTCCCCCGTCGAACCGACTGGCCGGGCGAGTTGAAGCCCCGGCTGATGGCCGGTCTGCTTCGCCCGTGGAGCGACCCGGGCCATCCTGCGCCCAGCTAGAAAAGCGGCTCGGACACCCGGTCATCCGACAGGCCGACGCCAATGGCGACCTCGGTCCTGGCTACGATCACGCATTGGCATTGTGGCGCATTCGTTCCGGGGATTCATCCGTTGGCCGCTGCTCTCACCGGCCTGGGGTCCATAAGTAGAGGAACTGCGGCTCCGGATGGGGCCAGCTTTGGGGAAGGGCGATATTGACCAGGTTGACCTGGGGCGGCGCGGCCGGCCGCTGGGCGTAGACGTTGGGCTTGAAGCCCAGGGGGCGCTTGTAGGTCACGACGCGAACCCGTTTGCCGCCGATCCTTTCTTTGACCTCGGCGATCGCATCGCGCAGCGTGCCGACCCGGTCGATGAAGCCGAGTTCGAGCGCCTGTTGGGCGGAGTAGACCCGCCCGTCGGCGATCCGGCGTACCTCGTCCTCGTCTAAGGCAGGTCGCCCGGCCGCCACCACCTGCACGAACCGATCGAAGAACTGATCGACCAGCTTCTGGAAGATTGCCTGCTCCTCGGGCCTCATCTTGCGCAGCGGCGAGCCGGCGTCCTTCATTTCGCCCGAGGTGATGGCATTGGTCTCGATGCCGATCTTGGCCATGGTGTCCGCGAAATTGACCATCTGCATGATGACGCCGATGCTCCCGGTGACGCTGGTCGGGTGGGCGACGATCTCGTCGGCCGCGCAGGCGACGTAGTAGCCGCCGCTGGCTGCGACGTCCATCAGCACTGCCACCACGGGCCGCTTGCCGTCGGTCCGCCGCTTGAAGTGGAGCAGCTCCGAGTGCATCAGATCGCTGGCGGTCACGCTCCCGCCCGGTGAGTTGATGCGCAGGATCAGGGCACGGGCGGACCGGTCGCCGGCGGCCTTCTCGAGCTTCTCGACGAACACCGAGACCGGGTTCTCGCCCTCGCCGACGAGCGAGAACTCCTCGCGGTTCATCAGGATGCCATCGACGTCAATGAGGACAATTTTGGCCGGCAGCAGGCCGCCTTCATCGATCAGGACCGACTCTTCGAGCGAGCGGTCCACCGGCACGGGGGTGATCTTGTAGGCGGTGGGGCCACAACCGGCGGCGGTCCACAAAGAGACCGAAAGTGCCCCAGCAACGATGAGTCGGCTCATTGGCTCCGGGTGTTTCAAGGGCTATACTCCTGATTAAGTGACAAGTGGAGCGCAACACTGGCGGGGTATTGTAGGCACAACAGGTCGCTTCCGCCATACCGGTGAACCACCTGAAGTCCCCGTGGAGCTGGCCGATGCGCTTGAGCGATGAGGAGTTTGAAGCGGTGGTCGAAGAGGCGGTCGAATCAATCCCCGCCGGGTTCAACCGCTATCTCGAGGAGATCGTCGTGGACGTCGAGGAGATGCCCGACGAGGCCACGTGCCGGGAGGTGGGTGTCCGCGACCCGCGCTCGCTGCTGGGGTTGTACCGGGGCACGCCGTTGACTTTGCGCCAGGTCGAGGTCCCGTACCGCTATCCCGAGCGGATCGTGATCTACCAGCGGAACGTCGAGCGCGTGTGCCGATCGAAACGCCGGATGGTGGAGCAGATCCGCAGGACGGTGCTGCACGAGATCGGCCACCACTTCGGGCTCAACGAGCGTCAGCTCCGCGAGCTGGGCTACGGCTAGGCAAGCTTACTCAAACGTAACCGTGTTGTGAACTGCCCCCTGTCGTCGGCGGGCCTTGCGCGGCGGATGATCGGGCATTCGCGATGGGGTTCAGGGGATACGATCAGGGGGCGTCGGTGACCGTGATCGTGGTGGCTTGCCAGCGGTCGGCCAGGAGTTGGCCGAGTTGGCTGATAGGGGTATCGCTGATTCGCACGAACACGTCGTGCAGGTACGCGAACGGGTTGATCTCAAGTCGCCTGCAGGAGGCGACGAGACTGGACAGAATGGCCGCGGACGCCCGTTCGTTTGACATGGGCAGAAGCCTCCATGCGGTCCGGCGACCGTTGGCATGAGACAAACGCATCGTTGTTGGTTTGTGAGCGCCGGCCCAACGTCGCCTCGTAGTATTAGACGGCAATAACCTGCATCCGTTATTGTCCCGGCAAACGAATTCCTTACCGCAAGGCTGAGAAATCCGCAATCGGTCGTCACTTTCCCTCCCCGAGCACGCCTCTTTTGCTTTTTGCAGCCTGCAGCGAGAATCTTTCGCTCATTGCTCCCTTCGATGCTGTCCTCCCAACGCGATGCGCCTAACGTGGTATCACCCGCAGGATGTCGCCGGTGGATGTCGGGAGTGGATCGGCAGAATGCTTTGGGCAGCCGATGCTCACATAGAACTCGCCGTTCACCGTTACAAAGGATCGTGCAAAGCTGTCCGTCTCAAAGGTGGCCATGCACCGCCAGGCCACGAGGTTCTTTGTCGAGTAGATGTTGTTCTCGTATTTGCCGTCCTTCGCCTGGGAACACAGCACGTAGAAGGTGTCGGCCGCAACGTAGGTGTCCATCACAGTCATCTTGGCAAACGCCTTGATAATCGAAGCCCTCGGTTCGCCCGGGGAGAAGCAATACAGAGGGCGGGGACCGTCCTCAGGTTTGGTAGACGCCCCGGAAAACGTCGAGAGCACTACTTTATCGCCGAAGGGCCTGGCGCCGGTGAAATAGTGTTGCTGGTAGAAGACGAAATCTCGCGGGGCCTCGGGCACAAGAGTGCGGTACTTGGGAATCATGTTTTCACTGAAAAACGCACCATTTTCGAGCGTGCAGAGCTGGCGCCGCCCATCGAAGGCGTGCACCTTGCCCTGGAAGGTGAACAGAGTATCGGGGCTATTCGGGTGGCAACTGTAAACGATGGGCGTCCAGGTCTTGCCCCAGTCGCTGGACTTCAAGACCGTCGGAGCATGCTGCGTGCTGACGCGCGCGAGCAGGCTGCCCTCCAGATACGCCATTTCAAAGCATAGCACGCCGTTGGGAATGGTCCGCAGCTTCCGCCACTTGCCGGTTTCCTTGATGTAAAGGTTGCCCAGGTCCCAGGACTCCTGTGGATCATTGCCGGGAACAACGAGCCTGTCGTCGAACACGTACATCGTGGAGACCATCTCCTCCGGGGCGGTGTACTCCAGCGTGAACTCGTTCTCACCCGGGGCAAAGGAATAGATCTCCACCGGCCCGGTGTTCGCCCAATAGTCACCTCCCCCCAGGTAGATCCGGCCCTGGTAGAGGATCATCTCCCAGATGTTGCGCGAAAAGACAAAGGGCGAGGCGTCGGGGTATCGCTTGCGACGAGGATTCCCGACAAGAGATACGGTCTTCGCCGGCACAGTCTGGGGCCCTGCAATGTGCGATTTGAGTACCGGATCAGGTTCCCATGGGCGAGGACGGGGTTCAGGTGTGTCCCTGTCCGATCGCGGGTCGGTGCGCCACCACACGTTCTTGTTGGTCTTGTCGATGTATTCCAGATCACCGCCATGACGCACTTGGGCCAGGCCGCCGGAAAAGCTTTCGGCCCGGTCGTACTGGGTTCCGATGACGAACTTGCCGGAGGTGTCGATGTAACCCCATTCGTATTCCACGCGCACAGCAGCCAATCCCTCGGAGAAAAGGCAGACCTCCTCGAATTGAGGATCGATCACCATCTTTCCCGTCTTGTCGATCAGGCCGAAGGTGCCACCCGGTTCCACGATCACCGCCGCCAGACCGCTGGAGAACGGATGGGCATCCCAGAACCGGCGGCCGATCACCAGTTTACCGGTCTTATCGACATAACCCTCGTTTCCTTTTCCGCCCTGGACGTATGCCAACCCTTCCGAGAAGTTGTCCACCCAGTAGTATTGCGGTTCAACGACGATCCGGCCGGTCTTGTCGGTGAAACCCCACTTTCGGCCAACCTTGACGGGAGCCAGACCTTCGGTGAAGCCCCACGCCCCGTCGAAGCGAGGAGGGATGACCATCTGCATTGCCGTGTCGACAAAGCCCCATTTCCCGCCGAGCTTCACGGCAGCCAGGCCCTCGGAGAACGAATGGGCGTCCTCGAACCATTTGTCCGGCTTGGTTGCTCCCGATTGATCCACGAACGTCCAGCGATCACCGACGCGAACCGCAGCGAACCCTTCCGAGAAGTACTTGAACGCGTCGAATCGGGCAGGAACGGCCAGTTTTCCCTTCGTGTCGATGAAGCCCCATTTCTCGCCGACTCTGACGCCGGCCCGGCCGTCGCAGAAATGCCAGGCCGTCCAGAGGGATTCGAGTTGGGGCTCGATGACCGTTTTTCCTGTGTGGTCGATGTAGCCAACCTTGTCGTTGTGTACGATGGGATAGAGCTTGGGCGATTCGCTATTGGGCCATGCCACCCCTGCCTGAAGCAAAACCAGAACCGTGATCAGTGAAAATGGCTTTGTGGGCATTGTGTTGTACATGATCTTCTCCTTGTCAAAAGCAGTTGCCACCGTCGCATGAGCAACCTGAGCCAGGATTCGCAGACGTTTGCCGTCTTATTCGTGAGCCGGCCTCGATCATCATGGTTGACTGCTCCGACTTCTCATGGTCAGCTCATACCGGACGCCATTCTGGCCGGGTGGGGCGGGTGCCAGGATCGTCGCCCGATCACCGGAGCACTCGTAGATGAACGGCTTGCCCGTCACCGGGTCGTACGGGGCGGGAGTCTCTTCGATCTCCTCAAGGGAGGCGGGTAGCCTCCCGTCGTGGCCGGCGGCGTAGATGCGGATGGCTTCGATGCACTGCAGAGCCGCGGCATCCCGATCGACTCGGGCGAACAGGAAACGCGCCCGGCCAAGGCTCGGCAGAACATCAATGAAAGGGTAGCCCACGTCCGCATTTACCTTGTCCCTTCGCTCAAGGATACGCTCGAGCTCGCGCTCGGCCCGCGCCAACTCTTCGTGGATCGGCCTACGAGGCAATCCAGGTGGTGTAAGTTGCCTCTCAGACAAGTGGCGGTACAGATCGAGCGCGTGCATGTGGCTGATCTTGCTTTCGATCCGCGCCAGCCCGTCACGGGCCTGCCAATAGGGAAATCCGAACCATTTGAACATCTCGTCTCTTATTCGAAGATACCGATCAAATGATTGGATGAGGACCACCTGTAACGCCGGCATGGCTTCGACTTGATCGGGCGCGTAGCCTTGGGACAGGAGGTACTGCTTGGCCCACGGATAAAGCTGCGCAATCACTGCTTCCTGTCTCCACGGAACCTGGACGGGAGGACCTTCCTTCTGATCCAGCACCGTAGTCACGCTGGCGACCTTTTCAGCAAGGGTGTCGAGCTGCTGCGGCGTCAAGACCGTTGTTCGCAGACTCTGCAATTCGGGAATCTCAAAGAAAAGCGCGACTCGCTCAATCTGGAACATCCGATGGGTATCGATGAAAGGCCTGGGCAAATCGGCCAGCGCCCAATAAAGGTTGGGTGAGCCCGGCGTAGCCGCCCAGTCCTCAACTTGTTGGGCCATGTATGCACCCAGCGCCGCTCCCACAAGCCCATGGATCAACGTCGGCCCGCACCCGATGTGACGGGCCATCGCGAACCCGGTCTGCAGGTCGCGGAGCGCGTCTTCATATCTCCCGTCCGCCAAGGCGAGGCGCGCCCGCAGGGCTAGTGCTTTGGCCAAACAACGGTGGGGCAACAGCGACGGCAGCAAGGCACTGAAGCCTTCACTCCGAACGGCACAATCCCATTGGCACCACTCGTACCGAGAAGCCAGCTCAACACAGCGCAGTGCATCCTTGACTTGCTCAAGCGTCTGCTCGACTTCCTCGCGAGGTAACTGTTCGACCGGGACCTCCAGCCAGTCGGCGATCTTGTTATAAACCTCATAGGAACCTTTGAGCACTTCTGCCCGCTGGGCAGCCATGTAGTACATCTGTGCCGCGTTGCCCGGTGTCTGCTCAAGGTAATCGGGCATGAGCAAATACTTGAGCGCAGGGTCCGGCGACCCAGCCGGTCCAATCGTCAACTTCATTACACGCACCGCCGCGGACCCTTGGGGCGGTTGCGTGGTCGGCACCGCTTGAGCCCGGGTGACGCCCGATAGGCATAGGCCCGCTGTCAAAACAAGAGTATGCAGTTGCCTGGTCATCTCAATCTCCTTTCGTGCGGCGCCACCCTTAATCACAGCCGATCCGCATCACGTAAACGAACCAGTGGAACGCCCGGCACATCATCTAGAAACTTAGCGGGTTCGGTGACCGTTGCTTCTGTCCAGGCCGGCATGGGTAGCGCATCCAGCCCTTCTTCCAGCACCCTTTTACGCAGCCTGATATCCCTATAGCTGCTTGCGCTCAGGTCCCGCCTCGCGATCCGAATGTCTGAGCTATCGGTCCGCACTGGTGTCTCGCGCGGCGCAGGTTTCTCCTGCACCACGGGCATGTACACCACCCGTTCAATGTGCCGTGGCTCCGGCTGGAGCGCCAGCGACAAACCGAGCCCCGCCACCAGCACCGTTGCTATCCCTCGCCACATCCAGAGACTCACGCCCACCGACCGCTGCCCGGCCCGGAACAGCAGGCGATCACGATCAATTGAAACGTCCGCGGGTTTCAAGCGGCGCCAGGCCTCTTCTAATTCCCGCTCCGCCGGAGTCAGTCCTTCTAGGTCTTGCATGACTTCTCCATCGCTCTTCGCAGGGCGGCAAGCCCCGCGCGGTAACGACTGAATAACGTTGGAACCGGATGACCGGTTACTCTTGAGATTTCAACCAAGGTCATCCCCGCCCAGATCCGCAGCACGATGGTCTCCCGTTGCTCCACGGGGAGCGAGAGTAACATGGAGTCGGCTATCTTTGCATCGATCGGGTCGTCCGGGCACGTCTGGAACCAGGCCGGGTGGTCGGCGCCATGCCTGCGTTCGTGTGACCGCCGGCGATGCTCAGACCGTGCCCGGTTGATCGCGGCGTTCCGTACCGACCGGAAGAGCCACCCTTTCACGTTGCCCGGAGCCCGCCGCTGCGAGAGCAGTCGAATGAACACCTCCTGGACCACGTCCTCGGCCGACTCGGCGTTCAGCCACTGCCGGGCGTAAAGGGCGAGGGTGACGCCGTACCGGTCAAACCAACCGCTCAATGGTGCCGGGTCCGTTGATCCCATCGCCCTCATTGCACTCCATGCCTAAGACACTCGCGGGCAAGAGATTTCTGAACCGCAATCGCGAACTTGCTGAGTTGTATCCGGAGACCTCGGGAGGAATGATGCGAGCGCGGGCTCCGGCAGCAAGCCGTCAGACTGCACTCCCTTGCGAGACAAGTACTTATGCCCTCAAGCCGCGCGACCCGGATCCGCCGATCTGAAGCAGTCACCTCTGCCCCGCAGGAGGAGAACGCCGAAGTTGTCCAGGAACACGTTGAGAATGGCCGCCTCGTGCTGCTGCGATCATGTCTGCTGACAGCAATGTCACCTTGCCGTGGATCGGCTATGCCAAGGCGGCGACCGCAAGGTAGCCGATGGGCTCCTTTTCGGTGGGAGCGCTGTATCTCAGGAGTTGCGATTGGAAGCCTGCCCGATGCAATTCGGAAAGAATGCTCTTCCAGTGCCCGAGATATCGTGTTGGCATGCACAGTTGCCCTTTGATCCTGCGTGAACCCTCATACTCCCCCGCGCTATCACAGACCACATAGATCGTCTGATTCCTCAGATACTGCCGCTGAAACAACTGCGAGAAAGTCTTGCGATTCACGGGGGCACACATGCTCAGGATGATGAACACTCCCCCGTGCCTGAGCAGCCTGCGGGCGTTCAGCAAGAAAGCCTGCCTGTCCTTCTCTTGAACAATGCAGTGCAGGCAGTGTCCATCCAAAGCGATGTCGAACGTTCGTGGTTTCCCCGGCAGGTCGGCGCAAAGATCGGCCTGCTTGAACCGAGCATTGACGCCTCGTGACTGTGCCCTTGCCATTGCGATGGCGGTTCTGCTCACGTCAACACCCAGGCCGTGGAAACCCCTCTTGCAGAACCATCGCAACATCGGAGCGGTGCCGCAACCCAGCTCGATTACTTGGCCTTTACGAGGTGCCCACGGTTGGCCGAGGACATCCTCCAGGAATCGCCTGTCGTCAGGGTCGATTTCTGTACGTCTACCATGGTCTCCGACCTCCTCTCGCTCGCCCCAGGAACGCACGCCCCTCTTCCTCATTCGCCGATAAACGACGTCATGTCCTTCGTAAGACTTCTTCATGGACTGCTATTCTCCTCGCCTCCTGGAAAGGCGCGGTTTGCCGTTTTGCCGCCGACCTTCCGGACCGTGTGCTGCCCAGACCCCCATTGCATGAATGCATCCTCGGCAGACTGCATCTGACGATGGTATCATAGCAAACCCGCTTCGGCATCTTCATCCAGTGGACGGTAGGGCAGATAGGTAGCCCTACAACGACATGCCGGCGATGCCTGCCGATCCCGACTCCGACGCGGTACTAAGTTGTCCTCCGACCATCCCCCCGCGCGCGACGGGTTCTGTCTGATCACCGCCACCCTATTCCACCCCCAGATCGGTATGCCTGCACACGCCCTATACACGTACCGACACCGGCCTTGCCAGTGGCAACGGCGGCCGTCAGGGGTGTCCATCTTGACTAGTGCCTCCAGTGATCACGGCGCGCAGTCGGGTTGAGCGCCGACGTTGGGGCCGCTCATGCAGCCCAAAAGAATACTCAGATCCATGATGTCCACGTCGCCGCCGCCCTTCAAGCGATCGGCGGCGTGATCCTACCCTTCGCTTTCGACACAACCGGTACCATCGTATGGTAAATCACGGGCATATATCAGGTCACGAATGCGTGTATCCCGAAGAGCCGCGGGCTTCAGCCCGCGCGGCTTTCCGGCAAAGGGAGAACGGGATGCACGCAAACGTTACCTGCTCTAGCCGTGGCACACGGGCCCGCGTGTGCTGCACACCGTCCAAGGCCCTGAGGTGGCTAAGGCAATTCAACGTCCCGATCAATCGGGAGAACGACCTGGCGTACCTGCCTGTTCTTGCGCTATTACTCACAAAGAACGTACTCCTTACCGTCCACGATGCAGACGTTGCTCCCCGCCTTCTTCTCGAAGTATGCGTCGGGTTTGAGCACATCGGAGCCTATTCTGAAAGCGTGGCTCCATACGCCCACAGCCTCACTGTAGTCATCCCGCTCCGTGATGGTGACATAAAGGCCAAGACGCCCATCGGGACGGCTTCTTCCGAAATACTCAATCCGCCCCGAGGCTGAGAACGCACGCAGAGTGGCTGTCTCCTGTCTGTGAATAGCAGCACGAATCAGTGGCTTAGCTGCGAGCAGGAGCAGGGCGCCACACAGCGCCAGGCACGCCACGACCACCCAGAATCGGGCCTTCCCTGAAGATAACTTCGTCTCAGTGTGCATCACAGGCACCTACGCAGAACGATCAAGGCGGTCGCGTTGGCTGCTATTTCCCAAAGACGCTTGGCTGATCAGTGCCCGTCATGCGCCGGGTGCCGGGGACCTGGGTGGCACGGGTCTGCGAAGGGGGAGTCAGCCAAGCAGACCCGTGGTCATGCCGCCCGATCAAGACTCAAGATCAGGCGGGCAAGCATCCATAGGCAGCTTCACGGCCTGCTCACCCGCGTACCACTTTACGCTGGACCATGCCCAGTCCTCCGGCCGGCGCACCAATCCGCGGCGAACCGGACTGCCGCGGATATACGCCACCGACGCCCAGGCAGTCTTGGCCTTGCGGATGTTTCGATCATA